>JBDTKD010000605.1:0-4266 GCA_039935515.1 Bradyrhizobium sp. | reverse complement strand
TCGATCAACTCAAGGCCAAGCCGCTTCGCGGCGGCTCTAAAGAGCCGGCCTTGACTTGATCTGCGCGCGTCATCCGGCACAGCCCGCGGTCGGGACGAAGAGGTGGCCGCAGTCGAACAAAAAGGTGACTGCTCATCTTGACACACACCTTCCCCATGTGAGCAATCCAGAGTTGCGCGCGATTCTGGATTGCCTGGTGGTGGCGGCGTCGGCGATTCGCGACAGGCTAGCTCTGTCTGAGCTTTTCCGCCGCCTGCGGCGCGAAGTAGCTGAGGATACCGTCGGCGCCGGCGCGCTTGAATGCCAGCAGGCTTTCCATCATCGCCCGCTCGCCATCGATCCAGTCATTGCCGGCGGCGGCGGCAATCATCGCGTATTCGCCCGACACCTGGTAGACGAAGGTCGGCATCGCAAAGGTGTCTTTGACCCGCCGCACGATGTCGAGATAGGGCATTCCCGGCTTGACCATCACCATGTCGGCGCCTTCGCCGATATCGAGTTCGACCTCCCGCAAGGCCTCGTCCGAATTGGCGCTGTCCATCTGGTAGGTGCGCTTGTCGCCGGTCAGCGTCTTCGCCGAGCCAACGGCGTCGCGGAACGGTCCGTAGAAGGCCGAGGCATATTTCGCCGCATAGGACATGATCTGCACGTCGAGAAAACCGGCGGCGTCGAGCGCCTTGCGGATCGCCCCGACGCGGCCGTCCATCATGTCGGAGGGCGCGATGATGTCGCAGCCGGCTTCGGCCTGCACCAAGGCCTGGCGCACCAGCACCGCGACAGTCTCGTCGTTGAGGATCCGGCCGTCCTCGATCAGGCCGTCATGGCCGTGGCTGGTGAAGGGATCGAGCGCGACGTCGCAGAGCACGCCAAGGCCGGGAAACTCCTTCTTGATGGCGCGCACCGTGCTGCAGACGAGATTGTCCGGATTGACCGCCTCGGAACCGTGCTCGTCGCGCAGCGAGGGCTCAGTGTAGGGAAACAGCGCGATACAGGGGATGTCGAGCTTCACCGCGCGTTCGGCCTCGCGCACCGCCTGGTCGACGCTGAGCCGGTCGACGCCCGGCATCGAGGCGACCGCCATGCGCTGGTTATGGCCGTCGACCACAAATAGCGGCCAGATCAGGTCGTCCGTGGTGAGCACGTTTTCCCGGACCAGCCGGCGCGCCCATTCGGACTTCCGGTTGCGCCGCGGGCGCACCGTCAGATCGAGGGCGGGAGCGGCGAGGGCGGCCTGCCGGCGCGGCGCCTCGCGCATTTCGATCGGACGCCCGAATTTGATCGCCATGTAATGAACACTCCCCGCTGGCATGCCGGATTTTGATCCGTTCCAGCCTAGCATTTTGCAGAGGCCCCGTCACCGCACCCGGGCCTGTCGCATCGACGATTGATTTTGTCGCCACGAGAGGCCATGACTCAGGACGATGAAGGCCTATTCATGACCAGCTATTCCCATGTCTGAGATCCCGTCGCGCGACCATCCGCGGGATAACGCCATGTCGGTGGCGGCGATTTCGTCCGAGCGAATCGAGTCCGACGACAATGTCTGGACCCGGCGGCTGGTGTTCTTCCTGCGCGTGATGGCCGTGGTTTCGGTGGCCAAGGGTCTTTACCACTGGGCGCAGGTGACCGGCTTTGTCGGCGGCGAAGAGGAAGCGTTCGAAAACCAGACCATGGCATGGCAGGCCGCGACGGTGTATTTCGCCGTGATCGAACTGGTCGCGGCGGTGGGATTGTGGCTGGCGACGCCGTGGGGCGCGGTGGTGTGGCTCACCACCGTGGTGTCGATGGCGGTGATCGAACTGATGTTTCCGGGCATCTATGGCGGCAGCCTGACGGTGGTGGGTCTCGAAGCCGGCATGCTCGCGGCCTATCTCGCGCTCGCCTGGATGGCGGCCCGCGAACGGCCGCCATAGCGGAGAGGCTGCGCACCGGTGCACGAAATCGCGCGCAGTCGCATAAAATTTTTCGCGTATTGTCGCGGTAACTTTTCGGTCACCCTAACGCCGCGGTCATACCTGTTACGCGGACGTTTCGAATTTGAGCGATGCTGTTTCCATATGCGACAGTGTCCGCAGACGAAGCGTGAACATCGCGGCGCCACCGTCAATGAAGTGTTGCGAGAAGTCCTTTGTCCATGGGCTTAATCCGCGGTTCACTGTCTTAAATTCATGATCTCTTTATTGTCTTATTTAAGCTGATCTTCAAACCGCCCCCTTAAGTTGAGGCTATCAGGCGGGACACAAGTTTCGTCGAATAAGTCGATAAAACGACAACAGGGGAAGTGTCATGATGAAAGCCGTTGCAACGGCGGTGGAAGCCGCCGAACGCGCTGCCGGACAGGCTCCGGTGCAGCCGCTCTATCTCGAAGCCTTGACCTTGGTGGAGCGGCTGCATCGCCGCCTGCTCGATGTCATCAAGGATGAATTCGATCGCCGCGGCCGTGCCGACATCAATTCGGTACAGGCGCTGCTGCTCTACAATATCGGCGACAAGGAGCTGACCGCAGGCGAGCTGCGCACGCGCGGCTACTACCTCGGCTCCAACGTTTCCTACAATCTGAAGAAGCTCGTCGAACTCGGCTTCCTCGACCACCAGCGCTCGCGCGTCGATCGCCGATCGGTCCGCATTCGCCTGACCGCGCAGGGCCAGGAAATCCGCCGCATCGTCGATGCGCTCTATCAGAAGCACGTCAAGACCGTGGAACAGGTCGGTGGCATCTCCAACGAGGAGTTCGCGACCCTGAACAAGTCGCTGCACCGGCTCGAGCGGTTCTGGACCGACCAGATCCTGTATCGGCTCTGATAGGTTTCGATCGCAACAAATGGCCAAGCCGGCATCCCAGAAGACCGGCGGCCATCACCTGCAAGAACTTCCCCATGCGCATCGGCCCGGGCATCCGGCCGGTGCGTTTTGCTTTGCCGCGCCGCAAAAATAGGTTTGCGGAAATGGAACCTGTTCGCCGCGTCGGCTTTATCCCTGCGCATCGGAGGACGGAAGTCATGCTGGTCGAGCGCGGATTGCAGGTGATGAATGTCGAGGCGGTCGGCGATGCCTATGCCATCGCGTCGAATTACCTTCGAAAATCCGGCGCCATTCCCGACATCATCGGAACCAACGAGATGCTGATCGAGATCATCGTCGACATGTTCTATCGCGGCGAATCCAACAAGATCCGGCTCGCCAACAAGGCAATCTCGAAATTCGAGGCCTTGCAGGAAACCCTGGAATTGGTCTGAACAGCCGCGAGGATTCATGGAAGCCGCCATCGACCGCATCATGCGGACCTACGATCTGCTGGTGAACCGGACCGCCGCCGCCAGCGCCGAGGCGCGTGCCAAAGTGACGGATTACGTCACCACATTGTTCGAAGCCGGGGAGAAGGATACTCACCGCCTGACCGTGTGCGGGTTGACCTATCTGCGCGAACTCGACGGCTCCAGTGATCCGGTGAAGGCGGGGTATACTGGGCTGTAGGGGCCGAAGGCGCTCACTCTCTGATGAAGTCACTGCCGGAACCGATCCGGCCGTCCATCGCTTCAAGCCGCGAAGATGGATGGATATGGGGGTCAAGCCCGCGTATGACGGGTGGATGTTGGCTCGCCCAGAGGATCCCATGCTCACCCTGCATCACCTGAACGACTCCCGCTCGCAGCGTATCCTGTGGCTGCTGGAAGAACTCGGCACGCCCTATGAGATGACGCGGTACCAGCGCAACGCCACCACGCGCCTCGCGCCGCCGGAGTTGACGGCGGTGCATCCGCTCGGCAAGTCGCCGGTCATCACCGATGGCGAAATCAGAATCGCCGAATCCGGCGCCATCGTCGATTACATCATTCGGCGCTGCGGCAAGGGCACGATGATGCCCGCGCCCGGCAACGCCGACTATGAGGCCTATAACGAGTGGCTGCATTACTCGGAAGGCTCCGCGATGCTGCCCTTGATGCTGAACTTCTATGTCGGCAGGCTGAAGGAGGCGGGCGCGCCGCTGCATCCGCGCATCGACAGCGAACTCGCCAACCATCTCGGCTATGTCGACGGGGCGCTCCAGGGCCGCGAGTTCTTTGTCGGCCGATCGCTCACCGGCGCCGACATCCAGATGAGTTTTGTCGGCGACATGGCGAAGGCATTCGACAAGCTCGGGCCGTATCCCAACCTGGCCGCCTGGCTATCGCGAATGCACGCGCGCCCGGCCTTCCAGCGCTCGATCGAGAAGGGTGGAGCCTACCGGTTCGCGTAGGGGATGCCTCTTCTCCCTCCCCCTTGCGG
>JBDTKD010000604.1:0-5978 GCA_039935515.1 Bradyrhizobium sp. | reverse complement strand
GATGGCATTGCAATCACATCTGGCGAATGGCCACCAGGATGCCGGTAAAGGTCGCGGCAATGATCCAGAGCGCCAGCGTACGCCAGCGGCTCTTGCGGCCCTCGGTCCGGGCCATCGCGGCGATCGTCTCCGGCGATAGGGTCAGCCCTTCCCGGGTCATGGTTTCAAGCTGCTCCAGCACCGCTACCGACCGCGAAGCGATCGCCGGGAGGCCCGCCAGCACGCGGCCGAGCTCGCCCGCGCCGGACATCGCGCCCTGGATTCGTCCGACCGGGCCGAGATTGCGCTCGATCCATTCGCGAACCACGGGGTCGGCGACTTTCCAGATGTCGAGCTTCGGGTCGAAGCTGCGCGCGACGCCTTCGACCACGACCATGGTCTTTTGCAGCAGGATCAGTTCGGGGCGCGTCCGCATGTCGAACAGGCCGGTGACTTCGAGCAGCAGCGTCAGCAGCTTCGCCATCGAAATCTCTTCGGCGGTGCGGTTGTGGATCGGCTCGCCGATGGCGCGGATGGCTTGCGCGAAATTTTCCACCGAGTGATGTCCCGGCACGTAGCCAGCCTCGAAATGCACCTCGGCAACACGGCGATAGTCGCGCGTGATGAAGCCGAGCAGGATCTCGGCGAGGAAGCGCCGCTCCTTCAAGCCGAGTCGGCCCATGATGCCGAAATCGACTGCGACGAGCCGGCCGGCATTGTCGAGGAACAGATTGCCGGGGTGCATGTCGGCATGAAAGAAACCGTCGCGCAGCGCGTGGCGCAGGAAGCTCTGGATCACCTTGCGCCCGAGTCCGGCGAGATCGACCTGCGCCTGCTCGAGGCGGGCATGATCGCTGAGCGCGATGCCATCGATCCATTCCATGGTGAGGACATTATGGGTGGTGCGATCCCAGTCCACGGTGGGGACGCGAAAATCGGGATCGGCGCGGGTGTTCTCCGCCATTTCCGACATCGCCGCGGCCTCGAGCCGCAGATCCATCTCCATCGCCACCGAGCGTGACATGGTGTTGATGACCTCGATCAACCGCAGCCGGCGGGCTTCCGCCGAGTGCGCTTCGGCTTTGTGTGCGACAAAGAAGAAATCGGCGAGGTCGCGGCGAAAGCGCGCGGCAACGTTCGGCCGCAGCACCTTGACCGCAACCGCAGTGCGCACGCCGTCGCGCTCGGTCTCGCCGCGATGCACCTGCGCGATCGAGGCCGCCGCGACCGCCGGACCGAAGCTCACAAAGGCCTGCGCCACAGGGCGTTCCAGCGAGGTCGCGATGACGGCCTCGGCCTCGGCCTGGGAAAACGGCGGCAGGCGGTCCTGCAGACTCTCGAGGTCGCGCGCCATGATCACGCCAACCACGTCGGGCCGCGTGGCCAGGAATTGCCCAAGCTTGAGATAAGCGGGTCCGAGCCGCGTCAGCGCGCGCGACAACCGCGGACCCGATTTGGCGCCGGGGCGTTCGATCAACCGGGCAAGCCGCAGCGCGAGCTGACCCGGCGGCGGCACCAGGCTGGGGTCGACGACGCCGAACACGCCTTCGCGGGCGAACACGAAACCGGCGCGCGCCAGCCGCGCGATATGCGTGATCGCAGAAATCACAGGCGCCAGCCCGAATGCAGCGCCACGATGCCGCCGGAGAGGCTTTGCCAGGATACCCGCGCGAAGCCGGCTCCGCGAATCATCTCGGCAAACACGTTCGGCCTGGGAAATTTCCGGATCGACTCGACGAGGTAGCGATAGGATTCGGCATCGCCGGTCACCGCGCGGCCGAGTGGCGGAATCACCTTGAACGAAAACAGGTCGTACAGGCGATCGAGGCCGGGCACGTCGACGCTCGAGAATTCGAGGCACAAAAACCGGCCGCCGGGTTTCAGCACGCGAAATGCCTCGCGCAGGGCACGGTCGATCTGCGGCACGTTGCGAATCCCGAACGCAATCGTGGTGGCGTCGAACCGGCGGTCGGGAAAAGCCAGCGTCTCGGCGTTGCCCTCGACAAACGAGACCCGGTTGTCGATGTGCTGCGCCATCGCGCGTTCGCGCCCGACCTCGAGCATGTCGGCGTTGATGTCGCAGACGATGGCATGAAAACCGGCGCCTGCCGCCTTGGCCGCGCGGAATGCGATGTCGCCGGTGCCGCCGGCGATATCGAGCAGCGCGAACGGCGCATCGCTGCGCGGCGGATTGAGCGCGTCGATCATCAGCTCTTTCCAGATCCGATGCAGGCCCGCCGACATCAGGTCGTTCATCAGGTCGTAGCGCGACGCCACGCTGTGAAACACGTCGTTCACCAGCGTCTGCTTGTCGCCCAGGGCAACATCCCTGAAGCCAAAATGCGTGGTCTGGTCTGGCCGATCCATCAACTCATCTCCACGGCCGGACCATAGCGCGGCCGCCGCAATGGCGCTATCACGTCGACAGCACAAGGTGAATGACGCATGCCTGAATTGCCTGAAGTCGAAACCGTCCGCCGCGGGCTGCAGCCGGCGATGGAGGGCGCCAAAATCGTCAAGGCCGAGGTTCGGCGCAAAGACCTGCGGTTTCCGTTCCAGAAGGATTTCGTGGCACGGCTCGAGGGCCAGACCGTCGCCGGGCTCGGCCGCCGCGCCAAATATCTGATGGCTGATCTCGCCTCCGGCGACGTGCTGCTGATGCATCTGGGAATGTCGGGCTCGTTTCGCGTCGTCAATGAGGACGGCCAGCCGACGCCGGGCCAATTCCATCATCCGCGCGGCAAGGACCGCGCCCATGATCATGTGGTGTTTCACATGTCCTCGGGCGCGGCCGTGATCTTCAACGATCCGCGCCGCTTCGGTTACATGAAGGTGATCGCCCGCCATGCGATCGAGGATGAACCGCTGCTGCAGGGGCTCGGTCCCGAGCCGCTCGGCAACGCATTCGATGCCGCCATGCTGGCGCGTTCCTGCGCCAGCAAGAAGACCAGCCTGAAGGCCGCGTTGCTCGACCAGCGCGTGGTCGCAGGGCTCGGCAACATCTATGTCTGCGAAGCGCTGTTCCGGGCGCAGTTGTCGCCGCGAAGACTGGCCGCGACGCTCGCGACCAAAAAGGTCGAGGCCACCGATCATGCGCGGCGGCTGGTCAGCGCCATCCATGCGGTGCTCAATCAGGCGATCAAGGCCGGCGGCTCGTCGCTGCGCGACCATCGCCAGACCTCGGGCGAACTCGGCTATTTCCAGCATTCGTTCCAGGTCTATGACCGCGAAGGCGAGAAATGCCAGACCGCGGGTTGCGGCGGCATTGTCAGGCGTTTCACGCAGAACGGACGTTCGACCTTCTGGTGTCCGAAATGCCAGAAGTGACATTCAGGCCGGCGGCCAGCATTTTCGTCATGGCCGGGCATAGCCGTCCGAAGGACGGCGTCGCTTCCGCTCGCCTATGTCCCGGCCATCCACGTCCTTCTGGTTTCGTTGCCGCAAAGACGTGGATGCCCGGGACAAGCCCGGGCATGACGAGCTATGCAAGAGGCCCGCGCCCTCTATTCGCTGTATTTTGAGTCAGACTCTCAGCCGGGTTCGTTGTGCGCCACGATCCGCTTCGACAGTGGGCGCTGGTAGCGATTCGCGCTACTGCCTCACGCAGATCACACGCACCACAGAGGCTTTCGCCTCCGACGATCCGCTCGCGGCCTGGACAGCGTTGGTCTTGAGAAATTCACGCACCGCATCGGCCGGCACCAGGACCGCCCGAGCCGTGGGCGGTGCATTCGGCGGCCCCGCCACGACAAGCGGCTTCAACAGCGCAAGGCCGGCGAAGGTGCCGTCGGCGTCGAACGCGGCGGCGCCGGAAAAGCCCAACCCGGGCGCCGGCGACAGCGCCGGTTCGTTGCCGCTGCCGACCTGTGCGACCGATGCCTTGGCGCTGCTGACGGCCGCGCCGCCCCCCTGATTTTGCGGATCGGCAATGCCTGTGAGTTCGACGGCGGCCTTGGCTGCTCCGCCGTTCAGGCCAAGCGGCTTCAGGCCGCGCGCGCCGTAGATGCGCAACAAAGCGAGATCATGCTCCTTGTCCTCGGCGACGCGGTCGGCGCCGCCGAAACCGGCGATGGTGATGGCCAGACAGCCATCGGCGATCTGGCGGTCGGCAACGATCGCGCCGTCGCCGCTGACCACCAGGCCGGTGCCATATTCGACGGTCTTGCGCGGCGGCGAGCCCGCCATCTGTGCCAGGGTCGGAAACGGGTTGAACGCTCTCGACATCGCGATCACCACCGGCTCGACGGTGTTTTCGGTGGCCTGATCGTACAGGATGGTGAGGATGCGAACTTCGTCGCCCTTGAATGTGCCGCGTACATAGAATTTCTTCAGGCCTTGCAGGCCCGACAGCACAAAGAAGTCCGGTTTGACCACGGTGTAGTCGATGCTGCGGCCGGCCGGCTCTTTCCTTTCACGCTCGGCGAGTTTCGCGCTGGTCGGGTTGGCTTCCTTGCGCCGCGCCAGCAGCACCTGGATGGTCCCGCTGGCGGAACTCCATTTCGCGCCATTGGCGTCGCTGGATTGCTGCGGTACCAGTTTGGCGGGCACGCCGAGCCGCACGCCGCTGCCGGGGTCGGTGACGATTTTCCAGCCGACATTCTCCTGCCGCCGTTTTGCGGTTTCGGCGAGCACGCCGCGCTCCTGCGGATTGAGCACGCCGGTCGGCTTGCCGCCCCGCTCCTTCTGGAATTGCCTGATGGCGGCGACCATGCGCTCGCTGACGTCGCCGTTGATGGCGCCGTTATACTGACCGACCCAGGCGAGGTCCGACTGCAGCGCCAGGCGTTCGCCCTGCGCCATCGCTTCCGCGGTATCGGCCGGGGACTGCAGCGCGGGGCGGATTGGAACGGTCGCCACCCGCTTCGGCCTGGCGCCCGCGGTCGATGACGGTTTCGTCAGCGCCCATGCTGGCGCTGCCGCGGCCACGAATATCAATGTTGCCGTCAGCATCGATCTCATGACAAATCCGGCGGTCATTGACGTCCAGGCAATTAAGCACATCTGTTTGGTCGGCAACAACGGCCGAGGGTTCAGCGATTGATGGCAAAACGGCAGGGCAGGGACATCGTCCGATCATGTTGAGTGCCGACGAACTCGAGCGCTACGCCCGCCATATCGTGCTGCGCGAGGTCGGCGGTCCCGGCCAGGCCGCCCTGAAGGAGGCCGCGGTGCTGGTGATCGGCGCTGGCGGGCTGGGGGCGCCGGCGCTGATGTATCTCGCGGCTGCCGGCGTCGGCACGCTCGGCGTGGTCGATGACGACGCCGTGTCGCTGTCCAACCTGCAGCGTCAGATCATTCACGCCACGCCGGATGTCGGCCGGCTCAAGGTCGACAGCGCCGCGGACCAGATCCATGCGCTCAACCCGCATGTCAGGCTGGCCGCGCACGCCACGCGGCTCAATGCCGGCAACGCCATGGCGCTGATCGGCGGTTACGATCTGGTGCTTGACGGATCGGACAATTTCGAAACCCGCTATCTGGTTGCCGACGCCTGTTTCCTGGCCGCCAAGCCGCTGATCACGGCCGCGCTCGGCGTGTTCGACGGATCCCTGACCACGATCCGCGCGCATGAGCAAAACGCCGACGGCGAGTTCAATCCGACCTATCGCTGCCTGTTTCCGGAGCCGCCGCCGCCCGGCACGGTTCCGGCCTGCGCCGAGGCCGGCGTGATGGGTGCGCTCGCCGGCGTGCTCGGCTCGATGATGGCGTTGGAGGCAATCCGCGAAATCGTCGGCTTCGGCGAGGGCCTGGTCGGCCGGCTGCTGATGGTCGACGCCCGCGCGATGCGCTTTGAAACGCTGCGCTATCGGCGCGATCCGGCCAACCCGCTCAATGGCGATCGATCTGTCATCACCGATTTGAGCGGGCATCGCTAGTACCTCGTCACAGTGATTTTGACTGGTTGATTTTGAGCCAATCTAGGATGGGCAAGTCTTCCGGCGCAACGAGGATTTGGATGCTTCTGGCGACGCCGGGTTGACGCCGAATGAGGCCGTCTC
>JBDTKD010000603.1:0-3048 GCA_039935515.1 Bradyrhizobium sp. | reverse complement strand
TTCTCCGCCCGCGCAACCGGATCATCCAGGTCCGCTTTAGCGACGCGCCGCAGCACCTTGCGCAGTGGATTGGGCTGGGTAATCACGTGGTGATCGACGAAGGTCTCGATCTGCAGCGCTCGCTTGTCCTTGGCCATGATAGCTTCCCTGAGCGCTTCGCTAGATCGAGGAACGGGCCTTCTCGAGCAACGAAGGCTGCTGCATCACTTCCACCTCGCCGCCGACACGGCGTTCGGGGCCGATATAGGCGTTGTTGGAATTGCGCCGGCGGTCCGGGCCGAAATAGGTCTTGGTCTTGATGAACGGGCGCGGGTTGGCGACCACGTTCATGATGCGCTGATAGAGTCCCTTGGCTGAGATCGGCTTGGCCAGGAACTCGGTCACGCCGGCATCGCGCGCCACGGTGACGCGGCGCTTTTCGGAATGACCCGTCAGCATGATGATCGGCGCGTAGGGATTGCCCTTCGATTCCGGCTGCCGGATCATCTGCGCCAATTCGAGACCGTCGAATATCGGCATCGACCAGTCGGTGATGACGATGTCGGGGACGTAATGGGTGTACATTTCGAGCGCGTTTGCGCCGTCCTCGGATTCATAGACCTCGCGTGCGCCGAACGAATGCAGCAGCGTGCGCAAAATGCGGCGCATATGCGGATTGTCGTCGCAGACGAGAAAGCGCAGCTTGTTGAAATCGATGCGGAACATGGCCGGGCCCCAGGGCTCCCGCCGAACGGTATACCCGCGTTAACCATATCGCGGCGCCGGTTAATGAACGGTTAGTAGCCGAACTGCTCGCTCAGAATGCGTTCTTCCAGGCTGTGGCCGGGGTCGAACAGCATCCGCATCGAGATGGTCTTGTCGGAAAGCACCTCGACACGGCGGACGTCGCGGGCCTCGTCGTGATCGGCTACCGCCGCGACCGGGCGTTTGTCGCCTTCCAGCACCTCGATCACGACAAAGGCGGTGTTCGGAAGCAGCGCACCGCGCCAGCGGCGGGGGCGGAACGCGCTGATCGGCGTTAGCGCCAGCAGCGCGGCATTGATCGGGATGATCGGTCCCTGGGCCGAAAGATTGTATGCGGTCGATCCCGCCGGTGTCGCCACCAGGACACCGTCGGCGATCAACTCCGACATCCGCTCGCGCTCGTCGATCAGAATCCTCAGATGTGCCGCCTGATGGGTTTGGCGAAACAGCGCTACTTCATTGATGGCGTGGTGCAGATGCACCGCTCCATGGACGTCGGTGGCGCGCATCAGCAGCGGATGGATGACGGATTCCCGCGCCGACGCCAGCCGGGCCTTCAGTTCGTGGGTGCTGTACTCGTTCATCAGGAAGCCGACGGTGCCGCGGTGCATGCCGTAGATCGGCTTGCCCGAACGCATGTGCCGATGCAGCGTTTGCAACATCAATCCGTCTCCGCCGAGCGCCACCACGACGTCGGCAGCGGCGGGATCGTGATTGCCATGGATTTCGGTAAGCTGCGCCAGCGCCTGCTGGGCTTCGGCGCCGGCGCTCGCGACAAAGGCGATCCGGTCATATCGCTGGGGCGTGGTCATGGGATCGCAGGCTCATCTTGAGAGGTGGGCGAGGGTGCCCGAGGGTCGTCTATACGACCTCGGCGGTCTTTGTCGAGTTAGCCACTAGGCCCCCGGGGATGTAACTGGCCGGACAATGTGTTTCAGGTCAGCGTTAACACGGGCTGTGAGCTTGCCAACATGGCCGGGCTGCCGCAATTTTGAGCCGGAAGCCGGCTAGAAGCAGCCGTCCCGGACAGTTCGCGGCGCCACGGAGAACACGGATATGGACCGAGCCTTCGCCGCGCTGCGTCTTGCATGCCTCTCTTTGGCAGTTCTCGCATGGTCGGTCCCTCCCGGCGTACGCGCCGAGGACGCGACGCAAACTCCGAAGCAGCCATCCGGCCCGGCGCCTTCCGGGCAGAAGGCGCCGGAGGCGGGCAACAAGGGCAACGCTTCCAATCCGCCGGCCGGCGCCGAGCAACATCACCTGCCGCCGGATTCCACCACCCGGCAAACCGTGACGCTTCCCGGCCGCTCCCTCGCCTTTACCGCCACGGCGGGCTCGATCCGGCTGTTCGACGACAAGGGCGAAGCGCAGGCCGATATCACCACCACCGCCTATCAACTGGAAGGCGCCGATCCGGCGACGCGACCGGTAACCTTTCTTTTCAACGGCGGTCCCGGCGCGGCTTCCGCCTATCTGCAATTTGGCGCTGCCGGACCCTGGCGGCTGCCGATTGCGGGCGACGCGGCGGTTTCCTCCGCCTCACCCGATCTGATGCCGAACGCCGACACCTGGCTCGATTTCACCGATCTCGTGTTCATCGATCCGGTCGGCACCGGCTACAGCCGTTTCGTTGCGTCCGGCGGCGAGGTGCGCAAGAAGTTTTTCTCGGTCGACGGCGACGTCGAATCGATCGCGCTGACGATCCGACGCTGGCTGGAAAAGTCCGGCCGGTTGCGCTCGCCCAAATTCGTCGCCGGCGAAAGCTATGGCGGCATCCGCGGACCGAAGATCGTTCGCAATTTGCAGATCCAGCAGGGCGTCGGCGTGAGGGGCCTGATCCTGATCTCGCCGGTGCTCGACTTCCGCGAATTCAACGGTTCCAGCCTGCTGCAATATGTGGCGAGCCTTCCCACCATGGCCGCAGTCGCGCGCGAAACCAAAGGCGCCGTCACCCGGTCGGACATGGCCGACGTCGAACATTATGCGCAGGGCGATTTTCTCGCCGACCTCATCAAGGGCCTGGCAGACACCGAAGCCACGACCCGCCTTTCCGACAAGGTGGCGGCATTGACTGGAATCGATCCGGCGGTGAGCCGTCGGCTCGCCGGCCGCTTTGCCGTTGCCGAGTTTCGTCGCGAATTCGATCGCAAGAGCGGCAAGGTGACGGGACGCTACGATGCGTCGGTGTCGGGCTTCGATCCCTATCCGGATTCAAGCTTCTACCATTTCAACGATCCCTCGGGCGAACCGTTGGCCGCGCCGCTGACCAGCGCCGCTGTCGACCTGCTCACACGCAAGCTGAAT
>JBDTKD010000602.1:0-3802 GCA_039935515.1 Bradyrhizobium sp. | reverse complement strand
AAGCCGGCGGCGTCGTCACCGTAGCCCGGATGGAGCGGAGCGAAATCCGGGGCCATCCATCCGCATCGCGAATCCCGGATTGCGCGGAGTTTATCCTTGGGCACGCCGAAGGCGTGACCCGAGGGCTGCATCCGGGCTACGGCAGCCGCGCAATCATCGTCCGACTAAATCGATTTACTGCATTTCATCACATGAACTTCGACCGCGGCGGCGGGCGAATGCGCTGGTGAGATGTCAACTGTACTAAGCAGGAGATCCTCAAAGTCGAATGTGAAAAGCCTCTCGATTCCCCCCGGCAATTCTTCTCGCCAACCCACAATCTGATGCCTGTTGGTAAAATCCCGCTTGATCTCCCAAACGCTTTTTCCATGTTCGGTTCGAAATGCCGGGCGGGTTGGGTCCTTGATGATCTTGAGAGTCGTTCTATCGGCGACTTGAAGTCGGTAGCGTATCAGCGGCGTTTCGAGATTGCCGCCGTCGATGGCGATCTCCTTGGAAGGAAGTTCTGGCAATGGCGCCTTTGCGGCAAACGATTGGTAGCAATCAACCGTCATGGCAGGCAGCGATTCAGGAGAGCGTTGCGCGTGGACACTCGACAACGTGGCAACAGCCAACAAGAGCCCGGGACCTAGTGCTTTCATTGTTACACCCTCCAAGCGGCAACCCGCTTCTAATGTAACCTCCGTGCAGTCGATTCAGAACATATTTTATGGCCGATTGCTACTCAAGCCGCCAATGCTTGACGACCCGAGCGGGCCAATCGACATTCACGGCTGTTCTTCTCGCGCCAATTCCGGAAGCACGCGGTAGCGGGCGATCTCATGCGGGAAATTGCCGCGGTTAGCGAGCAGGACGATGCCGGCTTGGTGTGCCGGCACGAGGCCGACATAGGCTGTCGCGTTATCAAGTCCGCCTGGCTTGTCAACCACATCCACGTCGTTCAGATGAACGTTTTCCCAGGCCATCGCCTGTCCGAACTTCTCGGTCACATGAAATGTCTCACGCTGCGTCATCAGCAATGCTTGCCGCAATTGCGGGTCGATCGCCTCGCCATCGATACAGGCCGCAAGAAAGGTGGCGAGATCACGTGCCGAGGAGAACATCTGACCGGTCCCGGGGAAATCGAAATAGCTTTCCTGGCTTCCAGGCGGGCCAATCGCCATGCCCGTATCGGAGTAGCCCTGCACGACACGTTTCAATAGCTCCGGAGCCATGATCGCGCGATTGTCTGGCCCGCGCTCGGGGAGGAACGTCTGGTTCATGCCGAGCGGTTTCAGGATACGGTCTTCGATAAGCTCGCCGATCGGTCGACCGTAACGACGTTCGAGCGCGAGCTGCAGCAGCACATACCCCGCATGTGTATAGATGCGTTGCTTCCCCGGCCGCTCGCCTGATTGCGGCGTCCATGCGTTAAGCATATTGAAGAATTGCTGCAGCGTAAACGAATCGTTCGGCCATGGCGGGTGATCGGTCGGCAGCAGGAGTCCGGACGTATGCGTTGCCAGTTCACCGATCGTCACGCTTTTGATGTAGTCGCTGCGCAACTCGGGGACATACCTGCTCACTGGATCATCCAGACTGAGTTCGCCACGAAGCGTACCCAGCGCGACCAGGATTGCCTCAAACAATTTGCGCACGGACGCCACGTTGAACAGCGTGTCTGAAGTGATTGGCCGCTTTGTCAATCCGTCGGCGAAGCCGTAGTTGAAAAACTGGGTGGAGCCCGCAGCGTAGACCGCCACAGCGAGACCGCCCGCTTTCCCCACGGTCTCCGGAGCCAAATAGGCCGTTACGAGGTGCCGGACCTTGGCATCCATCCCAATATCCGCAACCGATCCGCGCGCCAGCATGAGCAGCAGAACGGAAAAAATCATCAGGCCGATCGATCGACGATGTCGCCACCAGTGCGCAGAACTTGTCACCATACGGGGCCATCGTCACATTGAAGCCGAGCAACGCTCTTACATGCGCGATTCCGGCGCTTATCGGGAAACCTCCGTCAATTTGCCGTGAGGTTGTCGAATTCCGCCGACTTGCGGCTCTCTTTGGTCTTCATCACCGTAGCCCGGATGGAGCGGAGCGAAATCCGGGGCCATCTCGTCCGCATCGCGATTCCCGGATTGCGCTGCGCTGCATTTCTAAAAACCCGCGTATTGCCGAATGAGAAAGAGCCGTCCGGGCGGTCACCGGGCGGCTCATTTCCGCAACTGCCGGATCGCGGTCCGGTTCCATTGCTATGATTTCGGCGAGGCTGTGAAGGTGCGCGCCGTCTTCGCCGGCCTCTGATTGAGCGGTTCGTCACGCCGCTCAACTGATGACAGGATAGTTGATAAAATTTTACTGGCAATCGAAAGACTTTCTTAGGGTTAACTCGCCACGCGAACTCCCGAAACGCCGTTCCGGCTTAGCCTGGATGAAGCGGAGCGAACTCCGTGACCATCCCATCCGCATCGCGAATCCCGGACTGCGCTGCGCTCCAGGGCTGCTAAACCCGACCGGGCAAATCAGGGACAGAGCGAAGGTGCATTGAATTTTCTTCAGCGCCATTCGTGCTCTCAATGCAAAGGCGGCAGAGGCATGGATGCGCCGGCACATGGTGGATTCTCGCCACGGCTATGAGTTGGCGCATCAATCTGCTGGCGCCGTGACGGAAGGCGAAGAGCGCGGCGAGCGAGCACAATTGACAGCTTGTCGGCAAGTGCTTAGCCTATTTGTCCGACAATTGGACAGATCCGATCAAGCATCGCAGGGCAGTCCTTCCGGGTATCGGATCGACAACGAAAAAAATGGGAGGAGCAATCGCCATGGCGATTGGTGCTTCGACTGTAGAACCTGGAAGTTCATCGGGCGGTCTGCTGGGGCAATTTCTGAAGAAGCCGTCGCAGGAACAAATCGTGCTTCTCATCACGATCGTGCTGCTCATCCTGTTCAGCCTGACCCTGCCGGGCTTCTCGAGCGTCGCCAATCTGCTGAACCTGGTGCGCAGCATCTCCATTCTTGGCATCCTCGGTCTCGGCATGGGCCTGATCGTGATCAGCCGCGGCATCGACCTCAGCGAGGTCGCCATCATGGCAGGTTCCTGGGCGGTTGGGCTGATTGAGATGCAGAAGGGCATGCCGATCTTCTGGGCGTCGGTCCTGGCGCTCTCTGTCGCGCTGTCGATCGGCGCCATAAACGGCATTATGGTGGCGTTCGTCGAGGCGCCTGCGCTGTTCGTCACGCTGGCTGCCGGTTCGGTGATCTACGGCGGCGCCTTCTGGTTCGCGCCGGTCTGGGTGGTCTATGCGCCGACGAGTGCGCATTCGCTGCTCTTTCTCGGCGCCGGGCATCTCTTTGGCGTGCCGATGCCGATCTTCGTCTTTGCGCTCTGCGCGCTGATTGTTCATCTTTTCCTGTCGCGCACCTCGACCGGCCGCTTCATCTATTCCCAGGGCGACAATCCGGAGGCAGCCAGGCTGACGGGAATTGCGCTCCGCCCGCTGATCGTCCTCGAATATATGATCGTGGCCTTCCTGGCCTGGATCGCCGGGCTGATCTGGGTCGGCACCACCGGCAGCATTCAGATGGCGGTGGTGCAGGGCACCTATGTCTTCGACGTCATCCTGGTGGTCGTGCTCGGAGGCATCAGCCTGATCGGCGGCCGCGGCAGCGTGTTCAGCGTGGTGGTCGGCTGCGCCCTGATCGGCACCTTGCTGAATGCCTTCACTATCATGGACGTGAACAGCGAGGTGCAGAACATCATCCGCGGCGTGGTTCTGCTTGCCGCCATCATTCTGGACAATTGGCTGCATCCGCGGGACGA
>JBDTKD010000601.1:0-5068 GCA_039935515.1 Bradyrhizobium sp. | reverse complement strand
CCGAGGCCGATAGCGCGCTCATGCCGATGATCGCGTAGACGTTCGGGTTGAGCTTGAGGTCCGGTAGGATCGCATCGAAGCCGGCGGCGAACAGATGACCGCCGAGCGCGCCGAGGAACAACGTGGCAAAGAACAGCCCGCCGCGAAAGCCGCTGCCGAGCGAGGCGATCGAGGCCAACGCCTTCAGCGCGAAGATCGTCGCGACCACACCGAGCGGGATCGAGACAAATCCGGCAAAATGCAGCGCGCCATGCCCCGACGACATCACCTGCGGCGTCACCAAAGCGAGCAGTCCTACCGCAAGGCCGCCAAGCGCCGGGCGCAGCGGCGGCCAGAGCCCGGTCTTCGAGAGCAGCATCTCGCACAGCGCCACGCCGCGCATGATGGCGATGCCAAACAGCGCCGACAGGATCCCGAGCAGCGTGGCAATGGCGAGATCACGTCCCAATACATCGCCGACCGGACCGACGCCGACGCCGAGCGACAGCACCGTGAAAGCATGGGCGACAAAATAGCCGGCGACCGCAGCGACGCCGACCGGCGTCAGGCTTGCCGGAGTATATCCTCCGATCACCAGTTCAAAGGCATAGAAGGCACCGGCGAGCGGCGCGCCAAAGGCGCCCGCAATCGCCGCTGCGGCACCGCAGCCGACCATGATGCGTTGATCGGCGCGACGCAGATGAAACCCGCGGCCCAGCGAGGCGGCGAGCCCGCTGGCCAGCTGGGTGTATCCTGCCTCAAGCCCGACCGAAGCGCCGACGCCGCTCGACCAGATGGTCTGCAGCGCGACGATCACACTGCCGCGAAACGACATCCGCCCGCCATGCAGGGCATTGGCCTCGATCGGATCGATTTCGCGCGCTGGCCGCCATCGCTGCAGCAGCAGAAAGGCGATGCCGAGCAGCAATCCGCCGAGGCTCGGAACCAGCAGCGCGCGCAGCGGCTCGATCCTGAACTGGCTCGAGAGACGCTGCCCCATTTCGAGGTTAAACAGCAGCACATGGAGCCCTTCGACCGCCGCGCTCATCGCGGACACCACCAGTCCGCCGATGGTTCCGATCAGCAGCGCCAGCAGGACCAGGCTTGATTCATGCGCGCGAACGAATGCCCGCAGCCGGCGCGGCGCTTCCAGATAGCGGGAGGTGGTGACCATTTGGCGGGTCCGTGGGCAGCCGTAAAGCGCCGTCCGTGACGATTTAGCGGTGTTCGCGGCGATCATGCAATCCGGATGCGGGCCGGCGCAACCGCGGATAAGGCCCCCAATGCTCTTCACAATCCCGTCACGCTGCCTGTAGTATGTCAACTCACGCTGCTTCGCAGCCAAAACGGGGGCCAGGAGCGTTACTTGAACGCACATGTCTCGCAAGGCGGTTGGCCGGTGCTGGTGCTGAACGCGGACTTCCGGCCGCTCAGTTATTATCCGCTGTCCCTATGGTCGTGGCAGGACGCGATCAAGGCGGTGTTTCTCGACCGCGTCAACATCGTGGAGCACTATGACCGCGCGGTGCGCAGTCCGTCGTTCGAGATTCAGCTGCCGAGCGTGGTGTCGCTGAAGTCCTTCGTCAGGCCGTCCACCCATCCCGCCTTCACCCGGTTCAACGTGTTCCTGCGCGACCGCTTCGTCTGCCAGTATTGCTCGGCCGGCGATGAACTCACCTTCGATCACATCGTCCCGCGCAGCAAAGGCGGCCAGACTACATGGGAAAACGTGGTCGCCGCCTGTTCGCCGTGTAACCTGCGCAAGGGCAATTTGACACCGCAGCAGGCACGGATGTTTCCGCGGCAGCCGCCGTTCGCACCGACGGTGCATCAGCTGCATCGCAATGGCCGGCTATTCCCGCCGAACTATCTGCACGACAGCTGGCTCGACTATCTCTACTGGGACACCGAACTCGATCCGTGATTACGGTTGTGTCGCGCTTGCGGGAATACTCCGCTGCGAGCGATATTGCCGTGGGGGTCGGGCCGCGCCCGATCCGGTCTGCGCTGCCGGGCCTTGAAATGGCGATCGGTGTTCTGCCTGGCGTCGTCGTCTACGGAGCGATCAACCAGCATCGCCGAGATCGGCGACCGTTGAAATCCGGAGCGCGAATGCCGAAATAGACGCGGTGCGCAACCCGGCAATCAAAAAGCCATCAGCGGCTGCGATCCTGCCCTGACTGAACGGGAGAGCCTCGATGCCCTCTTTGACCGAATGGAAAGTGCCGCCGGCAAACCAGCCCCGCGCCAGCGACTACGGCTTCGACCTCGACCGGGCGCTGGCTTCGGTGGTGGGCCTGCATTCGATTGTCCCCACCGACGCCTTCAGCGCCGACAGTCTGGGCACCGAGCGCGCCGGCAATGGCGTGCTGATCGACGACGGGCTGGTGCTGACCATTGGTTATCTGATCACCGAAGCCGACGCGGTCTGGCTGCATCTGGGCGACGGCCGTGTGGTGCAAGGCCATGCGCTTGGCGTCGATCCCGAATCGGGGTTCGGGTTGGTGCAGGCGCTTGGCGGCATCGATCTCGCCCCCCTGCCGCTGGGCTCTTCCGCCGCTGCCCAAATCGGCGACCGCGTGGTGCTGGGCGGCGCGGGCGGGCGGACCCGCTCGGTCGCGAGCCAGATCGCCGCGAGGCAGGAGTTTGCCGGCTACTGGGAATATCTGCTGGACGATGCGATCTTCACCCAGCCCGCCCACCCGAACTGGGGCGGCGCCGGACTGATCTCGAACCGCGGCGAACTGATTGGCATCGGCTCGCTGCAGCTCGAACGCGAGCGCGACGGCAAGAGCGATTATGTCAACATGATCGTGCCGATCGATCTGCTAAGGCCGGTGCTGGAGGATTTGCGCAGGTTCGGCCGCGTCAACCGGCCGGCGCGGCCCTGGCTCGGCATGTACTCGACCGAGATCGAGAACAAGGTGGTGGTGGTCGGTATTTCCGCCAAGGGGCCGGCGGCGCATGCCGAACTCAAGGCCGGTGACGTCATCTTGGCCGTGAAGGGCGAAAAGATCTCAGGCCAGGCGCAGTTCTACCGCAAGCTGTGGTCGCTCGGACCTGCCGGTGTCGACGTGCCGCTGACCATCTATCATGAAGGCGTCACCTTCGACGTCGTGTTGGCCTCAACCGATCGGGCGAAGCTGCTCAAGGCGCCCCGGCTGCACTGAACCCGCGGGAATTGCCAATCATGGAGCACGCGATGAGCGAGGCCGTGGTGGACGACATCGTGGCCATACTGCCGCCGCTGCTGCAGTCGCTGGAAGCGCTTGGTTTCATCGCCCGCCACCTCAACCCGCCGGATTTTGGCTCAGTCATGGAAGCCGCCGGCTTGCCCGATGAGGCGTTGCGCGCGGCGCGGCCGCGGCTCGCCGGTTGGCCCGGAGAATTCAGCGACCTGCAGGCATCGCTCGCGACGGCAAGCGATGCGGCGCTCGCAGCGTTCGAGGGGTTGCGCGCAGTCCAGCACGGCCATGGCTACCTGGTGGCCGTGTTTCGCGCGCTGCGCCACGGCCCCCGCGCGCAGGAGGCGCTGTATCCGCTGACCGCGAAACTGCCGCCGGTGAGCGACTTCTTTCTCGATCCTGCGGTGCGCGAGGATTCCGATCTCACGGCGCGTCTCGCCCTCCCCGCCCTTGAAAACTCCGGCATCGTCCACGACGGCAACGAGCCCGGCAGCCGCGGCGGCTTCTCGCTCTACGTTCCGGAATATTACACGCCCGATCGTGCCTGGCCGCTGGTGATGGCGTTGCATGGCGGCAGCGGCAACGGCCGCGGCTTCCTGTGGAGCTGGCTGCGCGACGCCCGCAGCCGCGGCGCCATCCTGGTCGCGCCGACGGCAACCGGCAGCACCTGGGCCCTGATGGGCGAGGATAACGATACCCCGAACCTCGCCCGCATTCTCGATTACGTGCGGACACGCTGGAACATCGATCCGGGCCGGCTGTTGCTGACCGGCATGAGCGACGGCGGAACGTTCTGCTACGTCACCGGGCTCGAGCGCGGCTCGCCTTTCACCCATCTTGCTCCGATCGCCGCCGCGTTTCATCCGCTGATGGCGGAGACGGCCGATGCGGAACGGCTGCGCGGGCTGCCCGTGCATCTCGTCCACGGCCGGCTCGACTGGATGTTTCCGGTGCAAATGGCGCGGCAGACGCGCGCGGCATTATCGGCGGCCGGGGCCGAGATGACCTATCGCGAGATCGATGATCTCAGCCATTGCTATCCGCGCGAGATCAACGCTGCGATCCTGGACTGGCTCAACCGTCCGCGACAAATGTCGGCGCATGCGGCGGCCGGCGCACAGCAATACAGCTGAACGGTCATCGGGAACCATCGTCCGGGCAACCGCGTTGTCCGCGGTCATGGAGGGTATGTCATGCAGACTTTTCTGGGAATGATCCTGGGTGCGCTGTTGCTGATCGCAGGCGTCTACATCGCCGATTCGATGTCGACCTCGTCGGTCGCCAATGGCGAGGTGGCGCAGAACAGCCGCACCATCGTGAACTGGGACGTCGCCGCCAACGACTGGAACGCGGTCAAGATGCGCGCCCATAATGACTGGATCAGGCTGTCCTCGAAATAATCCATTCCAATCGACACACAGCATTGGCGCCCTCGCCTTTGGCGGGGGCGTTTTCGCGACAAGGCCGACGCTATTTCCTGCTCGCCGCCGCCTTCCGCGCATCGGCAATGGCCTGATCGAATTGCGCCATGGTGAGGACGCCGGGCACCCGGAACTTGCCGACAATGAAGGACGGCGTGCCTTGGAAGCCGAACGCCGTCGCCTGGTCGTTGTTGCGCGCCATGATCGCGTCGATCGCCTTGGCGTTGGCCGCGAGGTCGCGGGTCGCGCGATCGACATCGATACCGGCGCCCGCAAGCAATTCATGGATGCGCGGCTCGGTCAGCTTCGAGCTGACGCCGATCAGCGCGTCATGCGCCTCGGTGAATTTGCCCTGCTATTTGCTGGCCAGCGCCATTCGCGTCGCGGTCACCGAAACCGGCCCGAGGATTGGCCAGTCCTTCCAGATCAGCCGGACCTTGCCGTCATCCTGCACCACCTGCCGCAGCTCCGGCTCGATCTTGC
>JBDTKD010000600.1:0-4445 GCA_039935515.1 Bradyrhizobium sp. | reverse complement strand
CTTTGCTGACGGAGACCTTCTTGCCCTGGACATTCAGCTCTATTTTGCCCTCCAGAACAAATCCCATCTCCTCCCCCTGATGTTGAATCATCCCCCTCGATGAGCCGCCAGGCGCAACCCGATGAATATTTGCTTCGAGAAGGACGGCGACAGATGTTGGCACCAATGCTTCGAGCGCGATGCCCTTGCCAGATCGAAGATGTCCGGTCTTAAGGATCGGACGGCTGTTCGCTTTAACAACCGTAACGGTCGGGTCCGCGCCATTCCCAGCAACGAACAGCTTTCCGATGCTGACCCCCAAGCGCGCTGACAATGCGGTGCAACATAGCCAGGGAAGGACGAAGCTTGTCGTTCTCGACCTTCGACAGGAAGCTCTCGGAACAGCCCACTTCGTCGGAAAGCTGGCGCAAGCTGCGGCGCCGATCTGGGGGCCGGCTGCCATTAATAGCGTGATGCTGGCGGTTTCCGAAATCAACCGACGCGGCGGCATCCTCGGGCGCGAAATCGAGCTTTCGATGTACGATGCGGGTGGCCCAATCGGAGAGGTCGCGCGTCGCGCGGCGCAGGCCATCGCAATCGACGAAGTTGACGTCGTCATGGGCTCGCATATCAGCGCCGTCCGCGTCGCGCTGCGCAAGGTGACCGGCGGCCGCGTGCCCTACATTTATACTCCCGTCTATGAAGGCGGCGAACGCACGCCCGGCGTGATGGCGATCGGAGAGACGTCGCACTGGCAAAGCCGGCCGGCAATCGATTGGCTTTCGACCGGCGGCGCGGTCGTCGGCGAGGAATTCGTGCCGCTCGGAGAAGACAACCACGAAGCCCATCTCGAGCGGATTCGCGCGGCCATGCCCGATGTTGTGTTGATCTCCCTGATCGGCACCGACAGCATCACCTTCAATCGTGCGTTCGGCGAGTGCGGTCTTGCGGCCACCACGCTGCGGTTGGCCGGTGCGATGGATGTAACCGTCCTGCTCGGCATCGGCGCGGACAATACCGAAAAACTGTTCTGCGCCTCGGGATATTTCAGTTGCCTCGGCTCGCGCGCCAACGATGAATTCCGCAGCCAGTATCAGTCGATGTTCGGCACCAATGCGCCGCCGCTGTCGGCCAGTCCAATTCCGAGGGCTTGCGGTTTCTGGAAGCCGCCGCGGAGCGCGCAGGCTCGCTGGCGTTCGGGCCGCTGCTCGCTGCGGCACGCAACATCGTCTACACCGGCGCGCGGTCTGGTCACCATTCGCGACGGGCGCGCCGAGATGCAGATCTATCTCACCGAAGCGGACGGCCTCGACTTCAAGCTCGTCAAAATGCTCTGAGATCGGCATATCCCTATTAATCCCAGGCCGGCGTCGCATGAAATAATGCTTGAAAAGCAAAATATCTTCAGTCTGTAATACTGACCGAAGCTCCCGCGCCGCAAAACAGCCAATCCTGCGGCTTCGCGCGCCAATATGCAAACTTCAGGAGAGCGATCTTGTCAGTTGTGCTGCCAACCCAGACGCAGGTGCGCGCCATCGCCGCGCAATGCGGTCTCTCGCTCACGGATGAAGACGTCGCTTCGTTCCGTGGGCTGATGCAAGGCTCGGTCGACGCCTACAATCTCGTCGGTTCGATGCCGGATGAGGTGCCCGTCGTCAAATATCCGCGGACTCCGGGGTATCGGCCGGGACCGGAAGAGAACCCGCGCAACGCCTGGTATCGCAAGTCGACGGTCAAGGGGGCGTCGAGAGGCAAACTCAAAGGCAAGACGGTCGCACTCAAGGACAATATCATGCTGGCCGGCGTGCCGATGATGAACGGATCGGCGACGCTCGAGGGGTATGTGCCGGATTTCGACGCGACCATCGTGACGCGCATGCTGGATGCCGGCGCTGAAATCGTCGGCAAGGTGCATTGCGAGTCGTTTTGCATGTCGGGCGGCAGTCACACCAATGCCACGGGAGCGGTGCATAACCCTTACAAAATGGGATATTCGGCCGGCGGGTCGTCGTCGGGCAGCGGTGTCGTCGTGGCGCTTGGCGAAGTCGATATGGCGATCGGCGGCGACCAGGGCGGCTCGATCCGGATGCCGTCCTCGTTCTGCGGCACTTATGGGATGAAGCCGACCTGGGGCCTTGTTCCCTATACCGGCATCATGCCGATCGAAGTCTTCGTTGATCATACCGGGCCAATGACCGCGAGTGTGGCCGACAATGCGCTGCTGCTGGAGGTACTCGCCGGCGATGACGGCTACGATCCCCGGATCAAGGCACCGAAAGTCGAGCAATACACCAAAGCGCTGGGCGCCGGCGTCAAGGGCCTCAAGGTCGGTGTGCTGAAGGAGGGGTTCGAGCAGGCCGGCGCCGAGGCGGCGGTCAATGAGAGCGTCCGTGAAGCGGCAAACCGCCTGAAAAGCCTGGGCGCGACGGTGCAGGACGTATCGATCCCGATGCACCTGATCGGGCCGGCGATCTGGACGCCGATCGGAACGGAGGGCATGACGCAGACGATGATGTATGGCGATGGCTATGGGCTAAGCCGCTCGGACCTGTACTCGACGTCCCTGATGGACTTCCATCGCGGCTGGCGGCGCCAGGCTGACTCGTTGTCCGAAACGACGAAGCTGTTTCTTATGCTCGGAACCTATATCAACAACACCTTCGGTCCGCGCTACTATGGCAAGGCTTTGAACATCTCCCGCAGGCTGACGGCGGCCTACGACAAGGTCCTTGAAGATTACGACCTGCTGCTGCTGCCGACCACACCGATGAAGGCCACGCCGCTGCCGGCGCCGAATGCGACCCGCGAAGAATATGTCGGACGAGCTCTGGAGATGATTACCAATACCGCGCCGTTCGACATTACCCATCACCCCGCAATGTCGCTACCTTGCGGAATGGTCGATGGTCTTCCGGTCGGCCTCATGCTAGTCGGCCGCCACTTCGACGAAATGACGATCTATCGGGCCGCTCACGCCTTCGAACAGTCCGGCGACTGGAAAACACTGTAGGAGACAGGTTTGCCGTCTAGGTGGGTCGCAATTCATGGGTAGCGCATTCGCTGCTGGTTTCGAGATTTTGAGCTTCGGCGCGATCATCGTTCTGGTCGTGCTGGGGCTTGGTATCATTGCCAGCATGATGGGGATCTTCAATTTCGCCCAGGGCGAGTTCGTACTGCTTGGCGCTTACATCACCTATCTCGCTTACAGCAATGGAATTCCGGTCTGGGTCGGGATGGCGGCTGCTCCCTTCCTGGTCGGAGCGCTCGGTTTCGTTCTCGAAGGGCTCATCATCCGCCGCTTCTACGCGGCGCCCATCGTGGCGATGCTGGGGACTTACGCGCTTGGACTGATCATTCGCGAGAGCGTGCGCGGGTTGATTGGCGGTTTCTATTTGTCGGTGCCGGAGCCCGTAGGCGGATCGATCGATATCGGCAGCATTCATGTCTCGACGTGGCGGTTTGTGATCATCATTGTCACGACCCTTGTCATGATTGGCTGCTATCTCCTGCTGTCGCGTACCAGCTTCGGCCTACGGGTTCGCGCCACGCTGGAGAATCCAGCGCTTGCGCGGGCGTCCGGCATATCGACCGCATCGATTTATGGCACGACGTTCGCGTTCGGAGCGGCGTTGGCCGGCCTCGCCGGTGCGCTGCTGGTACCGGTGTTCAGCCTGTTCGCCGATCTCGGCATTCGCTTCCTGATACAGGGGTTTGTCTCGGTCATGGTGGGCGGCGTTGGGTCGTTCATCGGGCCGGTAGCCGGCGCGGCCGTCATCGGCACGCTGAGCGCGGCACTGCCCTGGGTGATGGCGCCGGTCGTCGCCGATATCCTGGTATTGGTCCTCGCCATCGTTTTCATCAAATTCCGGCCGCAAGGCCTCATGTCCGGGAAAGGGGTTTAGTGTCATGTTCAGCGATCACAGCAATTTGAGCCGGCGTCGTTTTCTCGGTGGGTTCGCCTTCGCCTCGGGTGCACTGGCGACCGGTGTCGGCAGCTGGATAGTTAGGCCGGACTGGGCCAATGCCGCCGAGGGCCCGATCAAGGTCGGCATCGCGACCGACCTCACCGGCCCGATCGCCTATGCCGGCAACGCGGACGCCAACGTCGCGAAAATGGTTATCAAGGAGATCAACGATGCCGGCGGGCTGCTGGGCCGGCCGATCGAACTCTTTATCGAAGATACCGCCTCCAACGAGTCGATCGCCGTCGGCAACGTTCGCAAATTGATCCAGCGCGACAAGGTCGACATGGTGCTGGGTGGCATCACCAGTTCGATGCGCAATGCGATCAAGGATCCGATCGTGACGCGCGGCAAGACGCTTTACATCTATCCGCAGCTCTACGAGGGCAAGGAATGCACGCCGTATTTGTTTTGTACCGGCCCGACGCCGGCGCAACAATGCGACGAATTCATTCCTTGGCTGGTCAAGAACGGTGGCAAGAAATTTGCGTTGCCGAGCGCCAA
>JBDTKD010000599.1:0-8533 GCA_039935515.1 Bradyrhizobium sp. | reverse complement strand
AAACCGAGACCGTCAGCGACGCCGTCGGCGGCGGCGGACTTCTGGTGGTCGCGCAATGGGAAGCCAAAGAGGGACAGGCCGACAAGGTTGCTGACATCCTCGATCGCTTCCTACCCGAAGCCCAGGGCGACCCCGGCGCGAAGCTGTTCCTGATCGGAAGGGGCAAGGAAAACCCGGCCCACTTCCTGTTCTATGAGCTGTTCGTCGACGAAGCGGCATTCAAGGCGCATCAGGACAGCGCGTATTTCAAGACCTTCATCGCCGGCCAGGCGCTGCCGCTGCTCGCCAGACGGGAACGCACTCAATATGCGTTGCTGTAACCTTGCGGCGGCGAGGCCTCATGGTTCGAGACGCGCGAAGGCGCGCTCCTCACCATGAGGGTCTGAGACGTCATCCTGAGGAGCAGCGCGAAGCGATGCGTCTCGAAGGATGAAGGCATTGAGGTCCAAATTGGCTAGAACCGCGGCAGGTCCGGGAAGGCGAGCTTGCCGCCGTGGACATGGACCCGGCCGAGCTCGGCGCAGCGATGCAGCGTCGGAAAGACCTTGCCGGGGTTGAGCAGCCCCCGGGCGTCGCACGCGCATTTCAGCCGCTGCTGCTGGTTGAGATCGATCTCACTGAACATCTCCGGCATCAGGTCGCGCTTTTCGACGCCGACGCCGTGTTCGCCGGTGAGCACGCCGCCGAGTTCGACACAGCATCGAAGGATATCGGCGCCGAAGGCCTCGGCCTTGTCCATCTCCCCGGGCTTGTTGGCGTCGTACAGGATCAGCGGATGCAGGTTGCCGTCGCCGGCATGAAATACGTTGGCGACGCCAAGGCCGTATTTACCGGAAAGATCGCGGATGCGGGCCAGCGCTTTCGGCAGTGCCGCGCGCGGGATGGTGCCGTCCATGCACAGATAATCCGGCGAGATCCGCCCGACGGCGGGAAATGCCGCCTTGCGGCCGGCCCAGAACAGATTTCGCTCGGCTTCCGAATTCGAGATTCGGCACAGCGTCGAGCCGCAGCCTTGCGCGATCGTCTCGACCCGCTGGATCAGCTCGTCGACCTCGATGCCGGGACCGTCGAGTTCGATGATCAGGAGCGCTTCGACGTCGAGCGGATAGCCGGCGTGGACAAAGGCTTCGGCGGCATGGATCGCGGGCTTGTCCATCATTTCCATGCCGCCTGGGATGATCCCGGCGCCGATGATCCGCGCCACGCATTCGCCGGCCGCCTCGACCTCGGCAAAGCCGATCATCAGCGCGCGTGCGGTCTCGGGCTTCCGCAGGATCCGCACCGTGATCTCGGTGATGACCCCGAGCAGGCCTTCGGAACCGGTGATGATGCCCATCAGGTCGTAGCCGCCGGGCTCCGCCGACTTGCCGCCGATCTTGATGATTTCGCCCGACATCAGCACGATTTCGCAGCCGACCACATTGTTGGTGGTCATGCCGTATTTCAGGCAATGTACGCCGCCGGAATTCTCCGCCACATTGCCGCCGATCGAGCAGGCGATCTGCGAGGACGGGTCGGGCGCGTAGTAAAAGCCGGCATCGGCCACGGCCTGGCTGATGGCGAGGTTGGTCACCCCCGGCTCGGTGACGACGACGCGGTTGTCGAAATCGATCTCGCGGATGCGCTTGAATTTGCCGAGGCCGAGCAGCACCCCGTCGGCCAGCGGCAGCGCACCGCCGGACAGCGAGGTGCCGGAACCGCGCGGCACCACCTTGATGCCCTGCTCGAAGCAATATTTCAGGACCCGCGCCACCTGTTCGGTGGTGTCCGGCAACACCACGACCATCGGCGGCTGGCGATAGGCCATCAGCCCATCGGATTCGTAGGGCAGCATTTCGGCGGACTTGTCGATCACCCCTTCGCCCGGCACGATTGCGCGCAATGCTGCCACGATGGCGTCGCGGCGATCCAGCACCGCCTGATCCGATGCGGGCATCATGATGGTCATGTTCACGTCTCCCGCGACCGCGCAAGCGCATTCGCACCGCTCGATTTGTCATGGCAAATCAAGCACGTCTGGATCCCTTTGGGTAGCTCGCCGAAGGCCGGGCGGAGCTCTCGAACGACTCGGCCCGAAACGCACATCAGTTGGCGGCAGCCGTATGGTTCCGGCCCATCATGGCATCGATTTCGCGCATGACCAGTTGGGGCGCGGCGTTCTGCACCATGTGGCCGACGCCGGGCAGCACGATCAGTTTCGCACCGGGCACCGCCGCCGCGAATGGCCGTGAATGGATCTCCGGCGAAACCGTGTCGTCGAAATCGCCGGTGATCACCAATGTCGGTATCCTGATATCGCCGTAGCGCGGCGCCTGCTCGGCCACTGCCGCCTTCAGCGTCACGAGATCGCGCGCATTGGCGAGGAATTCGCGCGGACGCAGCAACAGCAGCGTCGCGCTATCGCGCACATAATCCCTTGGAATGGTCTGCGGCAGGAACACGTCGCGGGCGATGGACTCGGCCAGCAGGTAACCGAGCGGCAGCGTGATCGTATAGGCGAGCAGTGCACCGATCACGGGCGTGGTGACCACCTCGTTGTACCACCCGACACCACCGCGCCACGGATAGGCCACGGGCGCCAGCATGACGAGACCCGCCACCCGCCCCGGATAGTCCAGCGCCATGCGCGCGCCCAGCGCGCCGGCCCACGAGTGGACCACAAAGACCGCCGGGCCCATGCCCAATTGTTCGAGCGCCTCGTCGATCATGCGGGCCTGGATCGCGGGCGTCGAATCTTGGTCGCGGGCGCGCACGCTCCAGCCATGGCCGGGACGGTCGATCAGAATCACCCGATGGGCTTTGGCGAGCCTATCGCCGAGCGGCAGCCGCATGGTTTCGAGATTGGAGCTTGCACCATGGATCATCACAACCGGCGGCAAGGCGGTATCGCGCGGGCCGATATCAACGACGTGCAGGGTTGCCCCGGCGACATCGATCATCCTCCCCTGCGCGGGGTAGGCGCGCTGCAGGACAACGACACCGGCCTGAGTGACCAGCGCGAGAACAACCAGCGCCGCCACGACAACGACCAATATCATTTGCAATGTCAGGATCACCTTGGGCACAATTGAATTGCGGCTTTACGACGCCCGGGTTTCGCCGCCAACATGGTTTTCCCCATCAGCCAACGAAGGTAGCGCGCGCCTTCATATGGCCGTCATCCGCACGTTCATATAACCGTGCTGAATGGAAACATTCCGAACACCTTCGCATCGGATATGCCCGCAGCAAGCAGGCCGCCTTTTCCACGCTATCCACAGGAACGCACAACCCGCGCGACCATTATCTCACCACGGTCGGCGCGCCCCCTATTACAAGTTGCAAATGGAGTATTTTCGATGACTTCCGGATCAAGCGAAGCCGCCATCGACCGGATCGTGGCGACCTGCAACGGCGACCTCCGCGGCGCGTTGAAGGCCCTCCTTCTGGTCAATGAGCAGCTCGAGGTCGAGTTGGCGCAACTTTACGCGGCGGTGACCCACGGCGTGCCGTTGGAACGCGGCAGCAACGCTCTGCACTAGAGCCCGTTCGGTTCTGATTGAATCAGACCGGGCTCCGGTTTCTTGTTTTGACGCGTTTTCTTCACGCGAACCGGTACCCACTTCGCTCGAAAGCACGATAGGTGCCGATCGGCGCGGGCACGCGGAATGCTCGCAAGAAATCGCCGATGGCAATGCTGGACCGACGCGGTCAGATGTCGCGTCCCTCGACCTTTTCACTCAGGGTCTTGACCAGTTCCGGCACCTTTTCAAGATACGGGTTGACGGCGAGCGCAGCGCGGAAAGCGTCGAGCGCGCGTTTTTCGTCACCAATGTCCTGCATGATCATGCCAAGCCCCGCCAGCGCACCGAAGTGACGCGGCTCGCGGACCAGCACCTGCTCGATATCCGCGAGCGAATGGCCATAGTCGTTCTTCAGATAATACACGGTGGCACGCCGGTTCCAGGCCTCGGCATAATCCGGACGCATCTTGATCACGGCATCGAGCAGTTTCAGCGCCACATCCAGTTGCTGGGCATCCATTGCGGCCTTGGAGCGGGCCATCAGCAGCGCCGCGGTATCGCTCGGGGTCTGCATCCACAGCGCCCAGATCCGGGCCTCGACATGCTTGGCACTGGCCTCGTCGGGCGCCGCCTTCAGCGCCCCGAACAGGAAATCCAGTCCGCGGGTACGGTCGGCGCCAAGCTTCGGCAGCTTGCTCGGCGCTTCCGGTAATTTTTTCTGCTGCCTGAGCGGGCCCGCGCCCGGATCCTGCGCGAATGCAGCCACCGGCACCGTCGCAATCATGGCGGCGATCAGAACCGCAAATTTGCGGTGGCGCAGCAGGGAGAATCTCGATGCCATCGTCAAACTCTAGACGCGCCAAAACCGTCTTGCAAAGCAGCAAGATGTGAAGCGGAGGGATTTCTTGCTGGAACCGGCGGCCGGATCAGCCCCGGCTCAACCCTGTCGCGCCTTGAACCGGCGCTGCACCTTGTTGATCACGTAAACCCGGCCCTTGCGGCGGACCAGACGGTTGTTGCGATGGCGACCACGCAGCGATTTCAGCGAGTTACGGACCTTCATGGGACAATCCTGATGCGTTGAAAGGCCGTTTTCGACAGGCCGAAAGTGGCAAAACCAGATTAGTCCCGCCAGCGGCCATACCGCCCAGGACGGCGGGTTTCTAAGCCATTGGCGGGCCGAATGTCAATCCAAACAGGGCGTTTTGAGCCCGCTTTGGCCGACCTCAGCAGCCTCGGCGGTGGCTTCCGAAACGACGGACGCGTCAATCGTTCGGGAACTCGACCATGGCCTCGCCAGTGGCGACCTTCTCGTCGTTCTGGTTGTGCACCATGACGTCGATCAGAACCCAGCGCGAATTCGCAGTCGCCTGCTTCGATTTCACGATCCCCAAGGGCTGAATGGTGTCGCCGGGCCTGACCGGCTTGACCCATCTCGTTTCCAGCCGCCGGTGGATGGCGCCGGCGGGATAGGCCCAGTCGGTGATCATGCGCGAGATCAGGCCGAAATTGTTCATGCCGTGCATGATGATGCCGCCGAAATTGGTCTTGCCGAAATTGCCCTTCATGTAGTCGTCGTCGAGGTGCAGCGGGTTGTAGTCCAGCGAGGCGTCGCTAAACAGCCGGATCGACTGCCGCGAGACCGCGAATTTCGGCCCCTCGATCGGGTCGCCGGCGTTCAGGCTTTCAAACGTCGATGCCATGATTTTATCCCTCGCGCGTCACTGCGGCCGAATGGTCCAGCCGCGGCCGGAGCAGATGACCTCGCCGCGCTGGTTGAAGAAGACATTGTCGTGGACCACGAACAGCCGTTCGCGCTTGATGAACTTGTCGAGTGCCCGCGCCTGCAGCGTGATGACGTCGCCCGGCCGCGCCGGAATGTTGTAGCTCCAGGATTGCCCGGCATTGACGGTGCCCGGGCTGCGCATCCAGTCGTCCGCCGGCGTGCAGGAAAACATCAAGAGAATGTGGATCGACGGCGGTGCGATCAGGCCGCCGTAGCGCGTGGCCCTGGCGTAGGCTTCATCGAAATAAATCGGATGATCCTCACCGACCGACTTGCAGTACAGTTCGATCGCTTCCCGGGTCAGCGTGTACGGAATCGTCCTGCGCGGTTCGCCGGGGACGATGTCGTCCCAGACCTTGCGCAGATTGGCATCCTTCCAGAAATCGGTCTCGAAGGCTGAGGCCTCGGCCATGGCATCCCCGCTGTTTGGTCATTTTTGATGACTTTACTACCGCAATGGCTTTCGCTCACCAATGGAGGCCGCCTTGCCAAATTTGTTATATGGTATAATCAATTTATCGTGCCTTGCGACAAAGCGGCTGCCGGAAATCTGAAATGTCCAAATTGAAGCTGCCCAATATCGACGACGTCGTCGCGATCGACATCCACACCCACGCCGAGGAGCCGTGCGGCATGCATGGCGACGACGGCTATGATGATTTCCAGGCGCAGATGGCCGAGTACTTCAAGTCGCCGAACCAGCATCCGCCGACCGTTCCGGAAACCGCAGCCTATTATCGCGCCAGGAAGATCGCCGCGGTGATCTTTCCGGTCGACGCCGAGCGTGAGACCGGATTCCGCCGCTACAGCAATTACGAGATGCTGGAGGTCGCCGCCGAGAATTCCGACGTGCTGATCCCGTTCGTCAGCATCGACCCGCACAAGGGCAAGCTCGGGGTGCGCGAGGCGCGCAAGCTGATCGAGGAATACGGCGTCAGGGGCTTCAAATTCCATCCGACCATGCAGGGCTTCTATGCCAACGACCACATGGCCTATCCGCTCTACGAGGCGATCAGCGACGGCGGCGCCATCGCGCTGTTCCATACCGGCCAGACCGGGGTCGGCTCCGGCATGCCGGGCGGCATGGGGATGCGGTTGAAATATTCCAATCCGATGTACATGGACGATGTGGCGGCGGACTTTCCCGATCTGAAGATCATCCTCGCGCACCCGTCGTTTCCATGGCAGGAAGAGGCGTTGTCGGTCGCGACCCACAAGCCGAACGTCTACATTGACCTGTCCGGTTGGTCGCCGAAATACTTCCCGCCGATCCTGGTGCGCTACATCAACTCGATCCTGCAGGACAAGATGCTGTTTGGCTCGGACTGGCCGGTGATCACACCGGACCGCTGGCTGGCGGACTTTGCCAGGCTCGAGATCCGCGACGAGATCAGGCCGAAAGTGATGAAGGCCAACGCCCGGAGACTGTTGGGTATCTGACACGCGCGGCGATGATCGATCGGCGCGGCGCCAGGCGAAATGGTGGTCCCTGATGAACCTCTCCGCAGCCGCGGCCCTCGCCGGCGCCCTGATGATCGCAGGCGCGGCCGAGTGCGCGGCGCTGGTGTCGCAATCGGCTCCGACCGTCGTGGAGTTCGAAAATCCGCTGGCCAGCCCGCAACCGCTGCAGGGCTATCTGCGGCAGCCCGACAGTGCCGACCCCTCGCCCGCCGTGGTGCTGCTGCACGGCTGCAACGGCAATTGGCAGCGCCTCGACCAACGCTGGGGCAAAAGGATCGCGTCCTGGGGCTATGTAACGCTCACCGTCGACAGCTTCGGCCCACGCGGTATCCAGAACACCTGCAGCAGCGGCGCGCCGGCCGATCTCGCCTTCGATGCCTACCGTGCCCTCAACTTCCTGGTACGCCAGCCCTTCGTCGATCCGGCGCGGATCGCGGCGCTGGGATTTTCGCAGGGCGGCTGGCTCACCCTGATATCGGTTGAGCACGGCATCATCGAACAGACGACCGCGAACAAGTTCCGGGCGGCGGCCGCTTTCTATCCGCCCTGCATCGCGTTCACGGGCGACATGACCGTCCCCATGCTGATCCTGGTCGGCGAACTCGACGATTGGACCCCGGCTCAGGAGTGCCGCAATATGGTCGAGGGCCGTGACGATTGGGGAATATCACGGCAGAAGGGCCGGGGCGTTCCGATCCGGCTCATCGTCTATCCCGGGGCCTATCACGCCTTCGACGCCCCCAACCTCAAGACACCGAGGCAACTGCTGGGGCATCATCTCGAATTCAACCAGGCGGCAACGGATCAGTCGATCGTCGCGCTGCGCCAATTCCTCAACGCAACGATCGGCGGGAAAGAGCAGGAGAAGTGAACATCAAGGCTGTGGTTTTCGACGCCTATGGCACGCTCTACGACGTCCAGTCGGTGGCTGCCATCACAGAAGAGGCATTTCCCGGCTACGGCGAGCTCATCACCCAGATCTGGCGGATCAAGCAGCTCGAATACAGCTGGCTGCGTTCGCTGATGCGGCGCTATGAGGATTTCTCCGTCATTACGCGGCAATCGCTCGCCTACACGCTCCGGATCCTCGGGCTGCAGCACGACGAGGGCGTGTTCGACCGCATCATGGACAAATACCTGCATCTCGATCTCTACCCCGACGCGGCCGCGGCGCTGGCGGCGATGCGCGACCGCAAGCTCGCCATCCTCTCCAATGGCAGCACCGGCATGCTCAATGCGCTGGTGCGCAACAGCGGCCTCGACCGCGTGCTCGATGCGACGATCAGCATCGACTCCATGAAAACCTTCAAGCCGAGCCCGGACGTCTACACCCTGGTCGAGACCAAACTCGGCGTGCCGCCCGCCGAGGTGCTGTTCGTGTCGTCGAACCCCTGGGACGCCTGCGGCGCCAAGGCGTTCGGCTTCCACGTCGCCTGGATCGAGCGGGTGACGCCGGAAGCGATGGCGCTGGCCTGCGTCAGGAGCGACCTCATGGCCCCGCTCACCCTGTTCAAGGCGCTTCGGATGCAGATGGATGAACTCGGGGTCGAGCCCGACTACCGCATCCGCACGCTGTCGGAGCTGCCTCGCTTGGTCGCCACCCGATGAGCCTCGAGTCGGTCCGCGCGTTCTTCGCGGAGAAGGCCCCCGATATCACCGTGATGGTCTCACCGGTCAGTTCGGCAACGGTGGCGCTGGCGGCGCAGGCCTATGGCGTCGAGCCCGGACGGATCGCGAAAACGCTGAGCTTGCGGATCGGCGAGCGGGTGGTGCTGATCGTGGC
>JBDTKD010000598.1:0-13201 GCA_039935515.1 Bradyrhizobium sp. | reverse complement strand
CTCGATTTGTGAATCCGAAGGTGATGCCGGATTCGGCGCCCAAGGGAGACCCCGGATGACACGGCAAATGGTGATGGTGGGCTTCCTGCAGGCACAGAACTGCACCAACCTGCCGAGCTCGTGGCGGCATCCGGAGTCGCGCGACGATTCGATGTCGGCGGATTACTACCAGGAGATCGCCCGGATCCTCGAAGCCGGCAAATTCCACATGGCATTCTTCGACGATCGGCTGGCGATGCCCGACCGCTACGGCAACGATCACGCCCACACGGTCGAATACGGCATTCGCTGCGTGAAGATGGATCCGATCGTGGTTCTGACCACGATGGGCATGGTCACCGAAAGGCTCGGGCTCGCCTCCACCTGTTCGACCACCTATTACGAGCCATTCGACGTGGCGCGCCGCTTCGCCACCCTCGACTTGATGACCAACGGCCGTGCCGCCTGGAATGTGGTCACTTCCGTGAACGACGGCGAAGCGCACAATATGGGACGCGATCAGCATCTCGAACATGATCTGCGCTATGACCGCGCCGACGAGTTCATGGAAGTCGTGCTCGGCCATTGGGATTCCTGGGAAGACGGCTCGCTCATCATTGACAAGAAGAGCGGACGGTTTGCCGATCCGGGCAAGGTCAAACGGCTCGATCACAACGGGCGATTTTTCAAGTCGCGCGGACCGTTCACGGTGCCGCGCTCGCAACAGGGCCATCCCGTGGTGATCCAGGCCGGCGCCAGCGGTCGCGGCCAGCGTTTCGCCGGGCGATGGGGCGAGGTGATTTTCACCGCGGCACGCAATCTGGCGAGCGCCCGGCAGGGCTATGACGCGATCAGGAACGAGGCCGCGAAGGCCGGCCGCGATCCCGACCAGATGTTCCTCTGCAATCTGACGACGCCGGTCTCCGGCGCAACCAAATCCGAAGCCGAAGACAGGATGGCGCTGATCCAGAAGCTGCCGCTGGAAATCGACGCGCTGTCGCTGTTGTCCGAAGGCCTGAACTACGATTTCGCTTCCAAGGGCATCGACGAGCCGCTGAGCACGGAAGAACTCCAGGGCATGCAGGGCATGATCGGCATCCGCGACGGCGTGCTGAGGACCAGCGGCAAGACCAATCCGAGCACGCGGGATTTCATCACCTTTTCCGGCCGCGGCCAGACCCAGGACGCGATCGTCGGCGGACCGAAGGAAATCGCCGATACGCTGGAAGAAATGTTCGCCGGCCGCGGCTGCGACGGCTTTGTGGTCGCGGCAACCTACGTGCCCGGCTCGTACGCCGATTTCGTCCGCCACATCGTTCCGGAACTGCAGCGGCGCGGCCTGTTCCACAAGGATTATGCCGGCAGGACCTTGCGCGAGAATCTCGGCCTGCCCCGCCCCGCTGCCGGCGCCTGGAAAACCCGGCCGCGGGTCGCGGCGGAATAAAGGACTGCAGATGCGTTGGCTCAAATTCACCGCCGGTGGACAGACCTCGTGGGGTATCGTCGAGGCCGACAAGGTGGTCACGATCAGCGGCGATCCGTTCGGCGAATGGACCCGAACGGCGCAGTCCCATGCGCTGAAGGACGTGAAGGTCGAACTGCCGCTGGTGCCGCGCACCTTCTATTGCGTCGGCCTCAACTATCTCAAGCATCTCAAGGAGGCGGCGGACAAGCGCGGCGAAGTACCCAATGTGCCGGATCGGCCCGAGATCGGCTATCGCGCGCAGAATGCGCTGATCGCCCATGACGAAGATGTCGTGATCCCCGCAACCGCCACCGACAAGATTCATTATGAAGGCGAACTGGTCGTCGTCATCGGCAGGAAGGCAAAGCACCTCGACGAAGCCAATGCGATGTCCTGCGTATTCGGCTATACCATCGGCAACGACGTCAGCGAGCGCAGCTGGCAGAAAGCCGATCGCGGGCTGTGGCGCGCCAAGAATGCCGACACCTTCAAGCCGATGGGTCCGTGGATCGAGACCGAGGTCGATCTCGACCGCATGGAAACCATCGTCAAAGTGAACGGCAAGGAGAGCAACCGCTTCCACACCAACGACATGATCTTCGGCATCGTGCCGTTCCTCGTCGAGCTGACGAAATATTTCACGCTGTGGCCGGGCGACGTGATCTGGATGGGCACCGACGGCGCCTCTCCCAACCTCAAGGCCGGGGACGTCGTCGAAATCGACATCACCGGCATCGGCAGCTTGCGGAACAGGTTCGTCGCGGAAGAGCGATAGGGCCGGTGCCGCGGCGGCGTGGCCGGTTGCAGCGGCGTGCCAGAGCTACACGGCGGTTGCGCGGGCGAAATCCAGATAGATCTCGCGCAACCGGTTCGTCATCGGGCCCGGCGTGCCATTGCCGATTGCGTTGCCATCGATGCTCACCACCGGCTGCACGAACAACGTAGCGCTGGTAGTGAAGGCTTCCTTCGCGGCCAGGGCCTCTTCGACCGTGAACGGGCGCTCCTCGACCCGGAGCTGGCGTTCCTCGGCGAGTGCCACCACCGCCTTGCGGGTGCAGCCCGGCAGGATGGCGCTGGAATTGTGCCGCGTCACCAGTACGTCGTCCTGGGTCAGGATGAAGGCCGATGACGATCCGCCTTCGGTCACCCTGCCGTCCTCGATCATCCAGGCTTCGCCGGCGCCCGCCTCCGCCGCGGCCTGTTTGGCGAGCACCTGCGCCAGCAGCGCCACGCTCTTGATGTCGCGCCGCTCCCAGCGGATGTCGGGTACGGTGATCACGGCGATGCCGGATCTCGCCGACGGCGCGTTGACGATGTCCTTGACCGACGTGAACATCACCAGGGTCGGCTTGACCGCATTCTTGGGGAACGCGAAATCGCGCCCGCTGTCGGCGCCGCGCGTCACCTCCAGATAAACCATGCCGTTGACGAGTTGGTTGCGTGCGATCAGCTCCTTCTGGATTTCCTGGATCCGCTCCGGCGTCTCCGGCAGCTTGAGCGCGATCTCGCCGACCGAGCGCTGCAGTCGCGCCAGGTGCGAAGCATTGTCGATCAGCCTGCCGTCCAGCACGGCCGCCACTTCGTAAATGCCGTCCGCGAACAGAAAGCCGCGGTCCAGGATCGACACTTTGGCGTCGGCCATGGGTACGAACGAGCCATTGACGTAAGCGATCTGATCCAAGCCCATTCTCCCGCTGGCGATGCCAAGCAGTTCCGGCATCTATATAGGCGAATTGCCGGTGAACGATCCATCAAATTGGACGGCGCCAGCGGCTTCTGCGCCGGCCGGGCGGCATTGGTTGCGTGATGCGGTCCGGTCGGAATATTATTGTCGCGGCAGGTAGACCGCAGGCTGACCGGCTCCAAGGCGTATCGATCATGAAAAAGCAAATCCGGCTCAACGCCTTCGCCATGAACTGCGTCGCGCATCAATCGCCGGGGCTGTGGACCCATCCGCGCGATCGCACCATTGAGTATAACCGGCTGCCATACTGGACCGATCTGGCGAGGACCCTGGAGCGCGGGCGGTTCGACGGGCTGTTTCTCGCCGACGTGCTCGGGGTCTACGACGTATTCGGCAGCAGCCCGGATGCGGCGCTGCGCAACGCCACCCAGACGCCGGCGAACGAGCCGCTGCTGCTGATCCCGGCGATGGCCGCCGTCACCGAAAACCTCGGCTTTGGCGTCACCAGCAACCTGTCCTATGAGCCGCCCTACCCGTTCGCGCGGCGGATGTCGACGCTCGACCATCTGACCGAAGGCCGGATCGGCTGGAACGTGGTGACCGGCTATCTCGACAGCGCGGCCCGCGGTTCCGGCAAGGACAAGCAGACTGCGCATGACGACCGCTACGATATCGCCGACGAATATATGGAGGTGGTCTACAAGCTATGGGAAGCAAGCTGGGAGGATGATGCGGTGCTGCGCGATCGGGCGCGCGGCATCTTCGCCGATCCGGCCAAGGTCCATCGCGTCCGCCACGAGGGCAGTCACTACCGGGTCGATGCCATTCATCTCAGCGAGCCTTCGCCGCAACGCACGCCGGTGCTGTATCAGGCCGGCACTTCGCCGCGCGGACGGCAATTCGCCGCCCAGCACGCCGAATGCGTGTTCATGTCGGGTCCGTCAGCCAAGGTGATCGCGCCGCGGGTCGCGGCGATCCGCACGCTCGCCGCCGAGGCCGGCCGCAACCCGGCCGAAATCCTGATGTTCAGCATGATGACCATCATCCTGGGGCGGACCGAGGCCGAGGCCGCGGCGAAACACGCCGACTATGTCCGGCACATCAATCCGGAAGGCGCGCTTACCCTGATGTCCGGCTGGACCGGCGTCGATTTCTCGTCTTACGCGCTCGACCAGCAAGTCCGCCACGTCCAGAACGACGCCGGCCGCACCGCGATGGACAACATCACCCGCGCCGATCCCGACCGGGTCTGGACCGTGCGCGAGGTCGCCGAGCATGTCGGCATCGGCGGCATCGGACCCGTGGTGGTCGGCACGCCCGAACAGGTCGCCGACGCGATCGAAGCCTGGTTCGAGCAGACCGACGTCGACGGCCTGAACGTGCCGTTTGCGGTTTCGCCCGGCGATTTCGAAGACATAACCGATATGCTGGTGCCGGAACTGACGCGGCGCGGGCGCTACAAGGCCGCCTATCGGAAGGGAACGTTGCGAGAGAAATTATTCGGTGCCGGCCGCGCCCGCCTCGCCGCGCCCCATCCCGCCGCGCAGTATCGTCCGCATATGGCAAAGGCCGCGGAGTAGCCGTAGGTCGACTGCACTCAGTGAGACCAGGCGCAGCGACCACTCCAGGGGGCCTCGTGGTTCGAGACGCGCGGCGGCGCCGCGCTCCTCACCATGAGGGTCTGGCAGACCTCATCCTGAGGAGCATCGCGAAGCGATGCGTCTCGAAGGATGAAGCCATTGCGGTCGCAATTGCGCTTGACTAAACCGTACCGTCCACCACCACTTCTATCAATTTCGCGCCGGGCCGCCTGAACGCCTGCGCCAGCGCCGCCTTCAGATCCTTCGGCTCGGTGATCCGCATCGCCTCCAGCCCGAACGATTTGGCGAGCCCGGTGAAGTCCACCGGCGGATCGGCAAAGTCCATGCCGACATAATGATCGTCGCCGTGAAACGCGAGCAGCCGCTGTTTGATGATGCGGTAGCCGCCATTATTGACGATCACGACGTTCAGCGGCAGTTTGTGATGCGCCGCGGTCCACAGCGCCTGGATTGAATACATCGCGCTGCCGTCGCCGGTGAAGCACACCACCGGCCGGTCGGGATTGGCCAGGCTGACGCCGACCGAAGCCGGCAGTCCCCAGCCGATGCCGCCCGAGGCAAGCGCATGATAGCCGTAACGATCGCGGTGCGGACGCAGTGCATTGATCTGGCGCGAGGAGGTCAGCCCCTCATCGACCAGAATGGCGTTGCCCGGCATCGCCTCGACCACCTGCAAGGCGAGCCAGTCCGGATCGATCGGCGAGCGATCTTTGGCCCTGGAGATCTGCTCGACCACGCCGGCGCGCCGCGCCGTCCAGTTGTTCGGCTTGAGCGCGGCGATGCCTCGGCTGGCGCGGGCCTCCAGCGCGGCGCCGCCGGCAGACTTCAGCGCCGGAACCAGCGCACGCAGGGTTTCCTTCACATCGGCCTTGAGCGCGATCTCGGCGCCGTAGTTCTTGGCAAGATCCCAGTCGACGAGGCCGACCTGCACGATTGGCATGCCGTCGGGCAGCGGTTCGACCTCGCTGTGCACCGACATCCGCAGCGGATCGGCGCCGAGCACGATCAAGAGATCGTAGGGCGCGAGAACCTCGCGAACCTGCTTCTGCAGACGTGACAGCGCGCCCATGAAGCACGGGCTCTCGGACAGGAAATGTGCGCCGTAAGGCGCCGATTGCTGATAGGCCGGACAGCCGAGCACGGCCGCCAGCGCCGCCGCTTCCTGCAGCGCATCGCTCTTGACGATTTCGTCACCGGCGATGATGACCGGCCGCTCGGCCTTCAGGATGCGCTGCGTCAGCGCCTGCAGGCTCTCGTCCGACGGTCTTACGCGGGTATCGACTCGGGTCGAACGGCCAAGCTCAATGCCGGCTTCCGCATTCAGGATATCGCCGGGCAACGAGATGAACACCGGCCCGGTCGGCGGCGTGGTCGCGACCTTGGCCGCGCGGCGCACGATGCGCGGCAGATCCTCGAGCCTCGTCACCTCGACCGCCCACTTCACCAGCGGCTCGGCCATCCGCACCAGCGGCCCGAACAGCAGCGGCTCCATCAGGCCATGACCCTGCTCCTGCTGGCCGGCCGTCAGGATCATCGGGGTGCCGGTGAATTGCGCGTTGTAGAGCGAGCCCATCGCATTGCCGAGCCCGGGCGCGACGTGGACGTTGCAGGCGACGAGCCGGCCGGAGGCGCGGCTGAAGCCGTCGGCAATCGCAACGACCAGGCTCTCCTGCATCGCCATCACATAAGTGAGGTCGGGATGATCTTTCAGGGCATGCATGATCGGCAGTTCGGTGGTGCCGGGATTGCCGAACAGATGGGTGATGCCCTCGTCCTTGAGCAGAGCAAGGAACGCCGAGCGCCCGGTGATGCGATTCATGAAAGGCCTCCTCCTGCCCGCGGTCGCTACCGCAGGGCGCCGTCGCAACATGGCCGATCTCGGAGGCCGGGATCAAGGAAGCCCGGTCATGGCAGCCCTGCGCGGGCGCGCGCGGGCCGGCGCGCGGCCAGCCCTTTCACGCCTCTTCGCGGCCGAGCTCGAATGGATCGTCGCCTGCGCGGCGCCGCTTCCGTTTCGAGCGCTGCCAGACCACGCCGGGAAAGCCCTGCAGCGGCACCAGCGGCTCGCCGGCATAGGCCCATTCCTGCAACTCCTCGATGGCGATGTGATAGAGCGGCTGCCGGCCGGTGCGGCCTGAAAACAGCGCTCGCGGAATATTCACCATATGCGCGGAGCCGGCGCGTTCATACAGCAGCGGCGTGCCGCAGCCCGCGCAAAAGCTCCGCACGGCTTTCCCCAGCCTGTCCTCGAAGCGCGCGACGCCGCTCTTGCCCCGGGTGATCCGGAACCGCTTGCGCCAGCTTCCGACATAGGTGGCATAGGCCGCGCCATGCGCGCGGCGGCTCGCCGACGAATGATCGTGCCAGGCCCAGCGCGCCGGCGTGTCGATCTCGAAACCGACCCGCCCGCACAGGCATTGACCCGATGCGATCCCGGCTGACCTAGCTGGTTTTGCCATTCGGCCCTTCCGTCTCCACCGGGTGATCCGGATATGTAGCCGGTTCGCCTTGTTCGCAAAAGGCTTCGATGGCAATCTGACCGCCCGAACCGGCCGAGCCAGTCTTCCATGCGGAAATCCAGCGCCCAGGCGCTTCCTTCTTTGAGTGTACGTATCGACCTCGACGCCGAGGGCCGGATCGGCCCCGGCAAGATCCAGCTGCTTGAGAACATTCAAAGCTGCGGCTCGATTTCAGCCGCCGGACGCGCGATGGACATGTCCTATAAGCGGGCGTGGGATCTGGTGGACGAAATCAGCCGCATCTGCAGGCATGCCGTGGTCGAGCGCCAGACCGGCGGCAAGAACGGCGGCGGCGCGCTGCTGACGCCGTTCGGCATCAAGCTGGTCGCGCGTTACCGCAAGATCGAGCGCGATGCCGCGAGCGCGGTTAAAAAGGAGCTGGCGGCGCTGCGGACCGAGATCGGACGGCCGAAGAAGGGTCCGAGCCGGTAGAGTATTTTCCGGCTCATCCTTCGAGACGCTGCCGTATGGTGGCCCCTCGGGACGATGGGTTCGAGCCGCGCGCCGTTGAGGAGGAAGCTGTGCCCCACCCCGCCATCTCGCCCCGCCATGTCGCCGTCGTGACCGGCGGCGCGTCCGGCATTGGCCTCGCCGCCGCGACGCGCTTTGCGCGCCTCGGCATGAAGGTCTGTATCGCCGATCTCGGAACCGATCGTCTCGCCGAGGCCGAAGCGAAACTGTCGGCGGCAGCGCCCTCGGGCGCGGCCAGCGTCCTGGTATCGTCGACGGATGTCAGTCGCGTCGAGGACCTCTCCGCCCTGGAGACCGCGGTTCGAAAGCGGTTCGGCGGCACCGACATTCTGATGAACAATGCCGGCATCCAGCCCGGCAGCCAGATGTTCGGGCCGGCGGAAAACTGGCAGCGCATCCTCGGCGTCAATCTCTGGGGAGTGATCCACGGCTCGCGGGCCTTTGCGCCCGGCATGATCGCACGCGGCCGGCCGGGCCTCATTATCAACACCGGATCCAAGCAGGGCATCACCACGCCGCCCGGCGATCCCGCCTACAACGTCGCCAAAGCCGGCGTGAAAGCCTTCACCGAAGCGCTGCAGCACGAATTGCGCAACACCGCGGGTAGCCAGCTCAGCGCCCATCTTCTGATTCCGGGCTTTGTCTTCACCGGCCTCACCGCGAAAGGCCGCACCGAGAAGCCACCCGGCGCCTGGACGCCCGAGCAGGCCGTCGACTTCATGATCGAGCGGATCGACGCCGGAGACTTTTACATTCTGTGTCCGGATAACGATGTGCCGCGTCATCTCGACGAACGGCGGATCCTTTGGGCGGCGGGCGATATTGTCGAAAACCGGCCGCCGCTGTCGCGATGGCATCCCGATTTCGCCGAGGCGTTTGCTGCTTTTGTGAAGGGCGGCTAGCCAGAATGGCCATTGCGGCCGGGGGACGATCGTTTCGTCGATGGCGTGACCAGCCTGGGAAACGGCCGAGTTCAGGGAAGGCGCCCGCCGCGGCCCGGAATGATGCTTCCGGGCCGGGCGGGTCGTCGAAGGTGGTTACTTGCGCGCCGCGCAGGCATACATGTTGATTTCCATGCCAACCGGCACTTCAACGATCTTCGGTGCTTTCCAGGCCATTCATCTCTCCCAAGCATATGGTGCGAACACCCTAACGGGCAGGAAGTTACGTCCCCCGCGCAAAGAGCGCAAGCGTGCGTTGCGATCCCGGTCTGTTACTATTTCGTTACGGCGGTTAACACGAGTTCCCCGCCGCCCATTGCCGCAACGACTCTCTCCGGCGTCCCTGAATTTGTGGGCATCGTTCCACAAATCGAACCGGGATCGCTCCGACCCTTACAGCGTCTCCTGCTTGTGGCCGCACTGCTTGCAAGCGAATTTCACCCGGGTCGCGCCTCTTTCAGCCGAGACGCGGTTCGGCGCGCCGCATTTGCCGCAGACCGTCTCGATCCGGGTGCTGCCCTGCTTCACGACAATGGCCTTCTTCGCCATGGTTTCGCGGATCAACCGCTCGGCCTCCTCGCGCATCGCCTGTTTCGACATCGGCCGCACCTGTCATGAAACACCGGCGAGGCTTATAGCACGCGCATGACCGTTTGCGAGCCGAGGTCGCTCACGTTTCGACGATGACGTAGCTGTCCTCGATATGAACCGGCCGAAAAAGGCGGCCGGACCTGTGCAAGGACAGCCGATCAGCTGGTGGCGTGCTCCGGCAGGTTCTCCCCGTGCACGGCCAGCGGTGATCCGATCCAGAGCGGATTGGCAAGATGATCCCTGCGCGGGTTATCCGTGTTCGGATGGACCAGGACACTCAGGCTGCCGTGGTTGAGCATCAGCCAGGGCACCAGCGTGGCAAACAGCTCCGCCGCAAACGCCACCTGAAACATGGCCTGATCGTGGGGACCCACTTTGACGTCGTGCCATCGTCCCAGGGTGACGGCGAAACGTTCCTCCATCCATCCGCGCAGCCGCTCGGCCTCCGGACGTGTCGTCGCCGGATCGTAATAGACGTGGGCGTGATAGCTTCCGATCTCGCCGATCGATCGCGGGTGGGGCGAGGTGGGATCTGTCATGGCGGTGTCATCCAAGAAGCGATGAGACGGTTATATATAATCACCTGCACGAGAAAAAGATGACCTCGACAACATTTCCCCCATCCGCTCGCCTATGTCCTGGTCATGACGATGTTCGTGATACCTCCACGGCTTAAAGCTCCGCAGCGCGTGGGCAATATCGGACCCCACCACGCGCGCGATCGAGATCTTGGGGTGAAGAAACAGCAGAACGGCTCGCTGCAAGTTGCCGATAAAGCAGCGTTATCATTTGGCGCCACGGCTTTCCCATGCGATGCGAAAAGCACCAACAGCGCGTGCGGCAATAGTTCATCGGCTGCGGCGGCGGGTTTCCGCTACGCCGCATCCGCAGGTCGCACGCGCTTTGCGATCTCCGTGCCGCGCTCACGTTCAACGATGGAGATGTCGTACTGACTCTGCAGATCAAGCCAGAATTGGGCACGGTTCCCGAAATATCGGCCGAGCCTGACGGCGGTATCGGCAGTGATCGACCGGCGTCCATTGAGAATGTCTGTGATGCGACCAGATGGTACGCTGAGGTCGAGCGCAAGCCGATTTGCGCTGAGCGCGCGTGCTTTCAACTCACGCCTCAAGAGGTTGCCTGGATGGGTTGCGAATGTCATAAGCTATCCCTTGTGGTAATCCACGATCTCCACGTCGTGGGCATCGCCCTTTCTGAATATAAAGCAAATGCGCCAACGTGCGTTCACCGTCATTGCCCATTGGCCTTGGCGGTCTCCCTTAAGTTTGTGCAATCCGACGCTTTTAAGCGGACTTAAGTCTTGCAGGGTGCTGGCAACGTTCAACACGGACAACAAATCCAGCGCCCAAGCAAAATCCAAGCCCCGAAATTTATTGGACGTTTCGCCCTCCCAAACCCTACGGCTGGCAGGGTTATGCCACGATCGGATCATGGCAATAACGTACTACGGGCGGCGGATATTCGCAACAGTTGCTTCGGCGCTGGGAGGTCGGCGGCGGTGTCCAGTAAAGAGCGCCGTGGAGTCTTCACGTGGTGTCCCAGACAGCGACAAAATGGGCGGCCTGGTACAGGCGGATCAATTGCGCAGTGGCTGTTGGGCGCAGCGCGGATCGCGTTTCATAGGCAAGGCTCCAGCAAGTTTACTGGACGAAGTACGCGCCAGACTGAAGCCGTTGCTCGGCCTTTAATTGGTCGATCGATGACCTGGCCGGCCGCCGGCGGCGCCGGAAAACCTCGGCAGACGCCAAAGCTATGGCTCGCGTTTCCGATGCGGATCGTACTTCGAGAGCACGTCTTTGAGGTAATCCCGGCTTTTCCATTCCGGTGCCGGCGGCTCGTAGCCGGGCCGGGGAACGAACGGATTCGCCGGTACAGACGCCGAAGCGCCCATCAGGTCGGGAATGTAGCGCGGGCAGTTTGGGAAGATCTCGCATTTGACGCGCACGACGAGTTTCGCGCCATGATGCCCGGCAAGCGTTTCCGCGCTGTCGTGGATCGTTGCCCTGCCTCGGATGCGCGTGCGAAACGTCTTGCCGTCGAGGCGCACGAACAGCAGCCCGACGTTCGGGTTGCGGTGAATATTGCCGAGCGTGCGGTACATGTTGTTGCCGTCGTATTCGGGGTAATCGAGCGTGTCGGGCCCGGTGATCCTGACGAAGCCGGGATCGCCCGAACGCATCGAACAATCGACGTTGTCTCGATGGCTCGTCGCAATGAAAAAGAATCGCGCCGCTTCGATAAGCTGGCGGTCCTGCTCCCAGAACTCGAAGTGGAGGCGATGCTTCTCGAGGGCGTCGGCGACGCGGCGGCCGTCGAAACGGTCCTGCAGCTCACGCATGCCGTCGTGGTAGAAGGGGGCGCGGTCGATCGGCTCGGTCATGGGGACCTCGGCGCTGACTTGCAGCAGGTCTTGCTTGATAGCAGATCACTGCTCCGGGCGCGACGGGACATGAGAACTGCCATGTAATTGTAATACCGATCAATGTACGGTAGACACCGAGCCTATCCGCCCGAAGGGGCTGCTGCCATCTGATGTAAGGCCTTGCCTGCTCCGTTGCTCTGCCCAGGCGGATCCCGACGGAAATTTTCAGCCTGGCTTGGGTCGGGGCATTAGTGAAAATTCTAATCCGTGGAAGAGAGAGTATGGCGCGCAACATTCTGATCCTTGGAGCCTCGTATGGCTCATTGCTGGCGACAAAGCTGCTGATGGCGGGTCACAACGTGACCCTGGTTTGCCGGAAGAATACCGCACAGCTCATCAATCGCGATGGTACCGAAGTTCGCATCAAGCTGCGTGACGAGGCGATGCACCGCGCGATCCTGTCGCGCGATCTGCCTGGGACCCTGGATGCGACCACGCCCGCCGACGTCGATCTCTCCCGTTATGATCTGGTGGGTCTTGCCATGCAGGAACCGCAATACACCAATCATACGATCCGGGTCCTGATGATCAAGATCGCCGAGGCGAAGCTGCCTTGTCTTTCGATCATGAACATGCCGCCTTTGCCCTATCTCAAACGAATCCCGGCGCTGGCGGAAATGGACCTGGAGGAGGCCTATACCAACGCCCTGGTATGGCAACGGTTCAACCCGGGGCTGGTGTCGCTGTGCTCGCCCGATCCGCAGGCCTTCCGCCCACCGGAAGAGGCGGCGAATGTCCTTCATGTCGGCCTGGCAACAAACTTCAAGGCGGCAACATTTGCGGATGAGACCCATAACCTGCTGCTTCGCGAGCTGGAAGCGGACATCGACGCGGTGAGGCTGGACGGCCGGGACGTTCCAGTGAAGCTCAAAGTGTTCGATTCGCTGTTCGTCCCTTTGGCCAAATGGTCGATGCTGCTGACCGGGAATTACCGCTGCATCACGCTGCACGAGCCGCAGTCGATCCGCGACGCGGTGCACACGGATCTGAAGCTCTCGCGGTCCATCTACGACCATGTCGATGCCATCGCTCGGCGTCTGGGCGCGGACCCGCAGGACCAGGTGCCGTTCGAGAAATATGCCAAGGCGGCAGAAAGCCTGCTCAAGCCATCGTCGGCAGCCCGGGCGGTGGCCAACGGGGCGCCTTTCATCGAGCGGGTCGATCTGCTGGTGAAGCTGATTTCGTATCAGCTTGGCGTACCCAGTGCCGAGATCGACCGCACGGTCCAGATCGTGGATCAAAAACTCAACGAGAAGATTGTGGCAGGCGGATCCGGCGCGCCGTGACGGGCGGCCGCCGCAGTTTGCGAACGCATTACTCTTGGCAGCGGCAACCACCCCTCGGCCTGACTCGGATCAATGCGCGGCGAGGCCGGCGGCCTTTCGGAGCTTGACCCGATCTGGTATGCTTCGTCGACCGCGTGGAGGCTAACCAAAATCATGCGCTTTGGGGGTTCCACGATTTTCGTGACCGGCGGCGCGGGTTTCATCGGCTCGGCGGTGGTGCG
>JBDTKD010000597.1:0-5359 GCA_039935515.1 Bradyrhizobium sp. | reverse complement strand
CGTCGTGTGGGTCCGACCCGGCACGACCTGATCGATTATCCGTCGGCACACGGTCTCGCGGAGCCACGCGCCGCGACGGACGACCTGTCGCCGCAACTGGTCGAGCCGATCGCCGCCTCGGTGGCTGAAACAGCGCGACGTGCGCTGCTGGAGCGCTATGCTCCGGCCTCGGTGCTGATCGACCGGAAAGGCCGAGTTCTCTATTTCCACGGAACGACGAGGGATTATCTGGAGCAGCCGCCGGGCGAGCCGACAGGGGATTTGCTGACCATGGTGCGCGACGGGCTGGCTTTGAAGCTTCGCGGAGCGATCCGTGAAGCATCGAACGGAAACGTCAGCGTCACGGTGAACGCCTGCATCCGGCAAGGCAGGGCGTCCCGGACCGTCGCGATGACGGTCATGCCGGTGTCCAGTGCTTCGCGGGACGGTGGTTTTCTCCTGGTGAGTTTCACGCCATCCGCATCCGCATCCGGCAAGCCCCAGGCGAGGGCCGCTGCCCGCGAGGACCTTGCCGAGGCGTCGTCAGGCGAGCAGGCGCTTCAGGATGAATTGACGTCGACCCGTGCCGAATTGCGCGACACCATCGAGCATCTGGAAACCGCCAACGAGGAACTGAAAGCGTCGAACGAGGAAGCCACCTCCATGAACGAGGAGCTTCAATCGACCAACGAGGAACTGGAAACCTCGAAGGAAGAGCTTCAATCGTTTAACGAGGAGCTCAACACCGTCAACAACCAGCTTCAGCACAAGATAGGTGAATTGGAGCGCGCCACCAACGACTTGAGCAACCTGCTGAGCGGATCGGAGACGGCGACACTGTTTCTGGACGCCAAATTCCGGATCGAATGGTTCGCGCCCGCAACGAGGGAGCTGTTCGATCTGGTCACGTCCGATATCGGCCGCCCGATCGCTCACTTCGCGCGGAAATTTGCCGATGAGAACCTGCTGTCCGACGCCGAAACGGTGCTGAAGAAACTCACCACCATCGAGACCGAAGTGCGAAGCGATGCCGGGCGCTGGTACTTGCGGCGTATGCTTCCCTACCGCACGCGGGACAACCACATCGCGGGTATCGTCATCACGTTCAGCGACATTACGGCGCGCAAGCGCGCCTCCGATGCAGCCGACGAAGCGCGCGTCTTTGCCGAGGCCATTGTCGAAACGATCCGGCAACCCCTGTTGGTTCTGACCGGCGACCTGCGCGTCAAGTCCGCTAACCAGGCCTTCTTCGATCAATTTCATGTTCGGCCGCAGGAAACCACCGGCCGGCTTGTCCATGAACTCGGTAGCGGAGAGTGGGACATTCCAAAGTTGCGAATGCTGCTGGACGAGGTGCTGTCGAAGGGCCAGCCCGTTATCGATTTCGAGGTCGAGCATGAATTTCGCGACCTCGGTCGGCGGTGCATGCTTGTGAACGCCCGCAAGCTGGTCCGCGACGGCGAGCGTGACGAACTGCTTTTGCTGGCCATTGAGGACGTCACCGAACGTAAGGAAGGCGAGATCGCGATCCGGCTGAGCGAACAACGCCTGACAGACTTGATCGACGCACTCCCCGGCGCGGTCTACACGACTGACGCCGCCGGTTTGATCACCTCCTACAACCCGGCCGCCGCCGAACTATGGGGCCGCGATCCGGAATTGGGTTCGGACGAGTGGTGCGGTTCCTGGCGCATGTACTGGCCGGACGGAACGCCGCTGCCGCATGATGAGTGCCCGATGGCCATCGCCCTGAAAGAAAACCGGCCGATCAGAGGCGCGGAAGCGGTGGCCGAACGGTCCGACGGCGTTCGCGTGCCCTTTCTCGCCTATCCGACGCCGCTGCACAACGCTTGGGGCGGGGTCATCGGCGCGGTGAACATGCTGGTGGATATCACCGAGCGCAAACGGGCCGAGGCGCTCGCGGAGCGGCTTGCAGCGATCGTCGAATCTTCCGACGACGCAATCATCAGCAAGAACCTCGACGGCGTCATCATGAGCTGGAACATCGGCGCGACACGTCTGTTCGGTTATGCCCCCGATGAGATCGTCGGGCAGTCGATCATGATGCTGATCCCGCCAGACCGCCATGACGAGGAAGTCGATATTCTCAGCCGCGTTAGCAGGGGCGAACACATCGAACATTATGAAACCATCCGACAGCGCAAGGACGGAAGCCAGGTCTGGGTGTCATTGACCGTATCGCCGCTCAAGGGCGCGCGAGGGAAGGTATTCGGCGCATCCAAGATCGCGCGGGACATGACCGAGCGGCGCCGCGCCGACGAGCATCGGCAAGTCCTGATGGGCGAACTGAATCATCGCGTCAAAAACACGCTGGCGGTCATTCAGTCCATCGCGTCCCGGACACTTAGTCACGCTTCGACGATCGAGGAGGCGCGCGACGCATTCGGATCGCGGCTGATCAATTTGGCAAAAGCCCACGACATCCTGACCCGGGAAAGCTGGATGGGCGCGAACCTGGCGGAGATTGTTGCCGATACCGTCAAACCGCATGCCAGCAGCCAGGATCGCTTCCGGATCGAAGGTCCGGACGTTCATCTGGCTCCGAGCGCCGCCCTGGCGATCGCCATGGCGCTGCACGAACTGGCCACCAATGCCGCAAAATACGGTGCTCTTTCGACTGAAAAAGGCCATGCCACGATTGGTTGGGAGGTTAGTGGCGCGCACGTTGACCGCCGTCTGGCACTGCACTGGACTGAAAGCGGCGGACCGAAAGTGGCGCCGCCCACCCGCGCCGGCTTCGGTTCGCTCATGATCCAGCGGGTGCTGGCGGCGGAACTTGGCGGCGAGGTCAACGTTACCTACGAATCTTCCGGTGTTGTCTGCACGATCAGTGCTCCCATTCCCGCCGGGCGAGATGGCTCGGAGAGACGGAATGACCTTGTAGGCAGCTAAACGGATTCTGATTGTTGAGGATGAAATTCTGGTTGCCTTGCACCTGGAAGACGTGCTTCTCGAAATGGGTCATCACGTCGTTGGCCCTTGCAGTCGCATTCAGAGTGCGATCGAAGTGGCACGCACCGAAGATATTGATTTCGCCGTTCTGGATATCAATGTCGCCGGTACGCTATCGTTTTCCGTCGTTGACATTTTGCGCCAGCGCAGCATTCCCTTTGTGTTTGCCAGCGGATACGGCAACGAAGGTCTTACCGATGGATATCGCGACGAGACCGTTTTGCATAAACCCTTCGAGTCCAGAGAACTGGGACGAGCCATCGCGAGGGCTTTTCCGGCAGGCCCCACCGTTGACCTGACATCTTAGCCCGCCGGCCACCGGTCCACGCCCGACCTGCTTGATGTGCGGCCGAGGATCCACCGGGCTACACGATGACGGCCGGAGTTAGGGGGCGTCCAGTGACCGACTGAACAAACTCCATCGTTTTCGACGTCGTTAAGAGGACCACTACTGGGATGTTTCAAAGCTATCATCAACTGTGCGGGGTTTACTTCTTCGCCCAGTATCCCCACATATTGCCCATGACCGAATGGCAAAAAACCTACACGCGCCCGCCACCTAAGACGAAGGCCGAGCTTCGCGAGATGCTCGCCGAGGCCGTCCGCAACACACAATCCGAGCCAACACGCCGCCCCCAGAGCAAGGAAGATCGCGGCTAGGCGTTCGAGCGAGCTATTTTGCGCCTAGCCTCTCGCGCTGCATTCCACGTTGGAGCTCGTCATGTGCTACCCAAAAATCAATCCGCCGGTTGGTGCGCCGCCCGAATAGAGGATTGGGTAGGGCGACATTCCTTCGCCGTCCCCGGCATCATTGAACAGGCGAGAGGCATCAGGCCGCCGCCAGTCGGCGATTCGAAGCGGGCTCCCGCCGCAGCCGCCACAGGACGAGGCCATGGAGCATCAGAGCCAGCGGGACGGCGAAGGTGGGTATCATCACGAGCGGATAGGATGTGATGAGGAGGTTCGGCGCCTCGAAGGCCAACATGTGCGGCCGTCCGGGAGAGGTCATTGCCCCCATCGTAATCGCCACGATCAGATCGGCGATTCCAAAAAGGCACCAAGCGTAGACCGCGCTGCGGGCGCCAGCCGCATTCTGCGCCAGCCGCGCAGCCACGACGACGGCGAGCAAGCCGGTCGTAACGTCCCCAATCCCCGCGGGCAGCGCGAATTGCCAGGGCAGGCGTCCGTCGGCCCAGAGCACGAGGAATATGCCGCCGCCGATGCGATAGACCTGAGCCGCCACCAGCCAGCGGAGCGGTATCGCGGAGACGAGGCTTGCAATTGCTCCCGACAGCCACAGGGCAGCGGCAGCGATCATCAGCGGGATCGTCAAACCGAGCAGCAGGGTCGGCACCGCGGTGTCGGTGGTCGCGAAATACATATTTGCCGAACCGACGTACTGGGCGATGGCCAGCCAGCCGACAAGGGTCACCGAGAGCGCGCCGGCCGTCATGTATCGTGACGGCGCGGGCCCCTCCATGCGGAAGGCACCCGTCCAGATGACGCCCAGCGCTACCGCCGCCACGAAGGGCCGGACGGCCGATTCGAACACTACGAGATATCCAGGGATTTGCGGTGTCATGGCCTGACTCCATTGGTTTCAACTATGAAAATCATAGTGACTATTATTATCATAGTCAATTGCCAGACGCGTGATCGACGGATAGAATGGAACAATGCAGAAGCAAGTCACTAAACAAGACACCGCGGACTGCCCGGTGGCGCGCACCCTGAGCGTCATCGGATCGAACTGGACCTGCCTCATCCTGCGCGACCTCCTCGTGCACGGTGAAAGGCGCTTTCAGGACTTGCAGGACTCGCTGGACGGCATCGCACCTACGACGTTGTCGGAGCGCCTTAGGACACTTGAGCAGCATGGCGTCGTGGAGCGGCGTTTCTATTCGATGAGTCCGCCACGCGCCGAGTACGTGTTAACCGCCAAGGGTCGAGACCTCGGCCCGATTGTCGCTGCCATGCGGACTTGGGGACGCAAACACACGCGTTGAACATTTATCAGTGCGAACGACTTGGTGGTGGCTGCTTACCGCCAGCCACCGGATTTTTCGCATCAGGGGAGGGCGAAATATCCCGTCTAAGCCATTGATTTCATTGGTGCCGGTTGAGAGGATTGAACTCCCGACCTTCGGTTTACAAAACCGCTGCTCTACCGCTGAGCTAAACCGGCAAATCCGCGAAATGCGCCGTCAAATACCAGACTTGCCGGACGAGGGCTACAGGCACGACGCCGACGCGATCCGCGCGCGGGATCAAGAAACGGAGTATCGGACAACGAAAGAGGCCGCCGATCGGGGCGGCCGCTTGTCGAGATCGTAAACCACTCCTTAGCTGATGTTCGCGGCTACGCATGACCGTGCCTTGTCGACGCCGCCGACGATCGCAAGCTTCA
>JBDTKD010000596.1:0-9318 GCA_039935515.1 Bradyrhizobium sp. | reverse complement strand
GCGGTTCGATCTGCATCACCGATGCCAGGAACGGCGCGGGCCGCAGCAGCAGATCGTCGGTGGCGGCAGTGTCGGTCATCGTCATCCCTGTTTGTTCGATCCGGTCCCTTGACCCCTTATATATCCTTTGCCACCGTCGCTCTAAATCGGGGAGGTATCGATTTGACGACCACGGCCATCCATCATCTGAAGCGGCCGGAGCCGCGGGCGCTGGCGAGCACGATTGAAGCGCTCGCGGCGCGGTTCGGCAACCGCCTGGTGACCTCGCAGGCGGTGCGCGAACAGCACGGGCATACCACCACCTGGCTCGCATCGCAGCCGCCGGACGCGGTGGTGATGGCGCAGGAGACATCGGATATCCAGGACGTGGTAAGGATCTGCGCCAGGCACGGCGTTCCCGTGATCGCGTTCGGCACCGGCACCTCGCTGGAGGGTCAGGTCAACGCGCCGGCCGGCGGCGTCTGTATCGATCTGCGCGACATGAACCGGGTGCTGGAAGTCCATCCCGAGGATCTCGACTGCGTGATCCAGCCCGGCATCACCCGCAAGACGCTGAACGAGCATCTGCGCGACCAGGGCGTGTTCTTCCCGATCGATCCCGGTGCCGATGCGTCGCTGGGCGGCATGGCCTCGACGCGGGCGTCCGGCACCAATGCGGTGCGCTACGGCACCATGCGCGACAATGTGCTGGCGCTCAAGGTGGTGCGGGGCGATGGCGAGATCATCACCACCGGCACCCGCGCCAAGAAGTCTTCGGCCGGCTACGACCTCACGCATCTGTTCGTCGGCGCCGAAGGCACCCTCGGGATCATCAGCGAACTCACGATCAAGCTGCGCGGCATCCCCGAGACCATCGCCGCCGCGGCCTGTTCGTTCGAAACCGTGCGCGGCGCCTGCCAGGCCACGATCCTGGCGATCCAGACCGGCATTCCGGTGGCGCGGATCGAACTGCTCAACGCCGAACAGGTACGCGCCGTCAACGCCTATTCGAAATTGTCGTTGCCGGAGACGCCGCTCCTGCTGCTGGAATTTCACGGCAGCGACAACGAGGTCGCCGAGCAGTCGAAGAATTTCAGCGAACTTGCCAAGGAATGCGGCGGCGGCGCGTTCACCTGGACCACTCGGCCCGAGGATCGCACCAAGCTATGGCAGGCGCGGCATGATGCCTATTGGGCGGTGAAGAGCCTGCGTCCCGGCGCCGGCGTGGTGGCGACCGATGTCTGCGTGCCGATCTCGCGGCTGGCCGATTGCGTGACTGAAACCGAAGCGGATCTGAAGCGACTCGGTCTGCTTTCGCCGATTGTCGGCCATGTCGGCGACGGCAATTTCCATTGCTCGCTATTGTGCGACGTCGACGACCCTGAGGAGATGGCGCGCGGCGAGGATTTCATGCATCGGTTGGTGGAACGCGCGCAGGCGATGGGCGGCACCTGCACCGGTGAGCACGGCATCGGGCAGGGCAAGCAGAAATACCTCAAGGCCGAACTCGGCGCCGAGGCGATCGACGCCATGCGTGCGCTGAAGCAGGCGCTCGATCCGCAGAATATCTTCAATCCCGGAAAGATCGTGCCGGCGCTGTAGCGAGCTGCGGAATCACCGGTCGGAGCGGTTCAGCTGCTCTGCAGTGTGGCGTGGTCGGTTTCCATCTGCCGGTTGCCGGTGGTCGGATCGGTGATGACGGTGCTGACCGTCGCCTTGCCCTTGCCGGTCAGTTGAATCTGGGAATCGCCGATGCGAAACAGATTCTTGGTGGTGATGAAGACCCGTTGGGTCTGAAGCCCGCCGCTGGCGCTCTGGAACTTGACGTTGGCTCGGTAGCCGCTGACGTTCGAAATCGTGATCGTGAACGGCTGCTTGTTGTAGTCGGTACCGGTCCAGGTGCCTTGCCATTGCGTCGGATCGACCTTGGCGAATCGCGCGCCTGTCGGAATCAGGCTCTGCGACGCACTCGCGTAGCTCGATTGCAGGATGCTCATGATGTCGACCATCGGAATTCTCCATCAGCCCGCCGTCGCAGGTAGCCAGACCACCACTGCCAGAACTCCGTTAATCATTGATTAACCGTCGCCGGACAGTTCGCCGGGCCAGGTCGGCGCCAGCGATATCAAGGAACCAAGCGCCATCCACCGTCGGCCGACCATTTTCCTTGATCGAGTTGCTTCAATCTGATAACTCTGTGCCGTGACGGAGCCGCGCGACCCAACCCTCGATGTGCTGCTCGACCTCGATGGACAGGTTCTCCTGGTTGACCCCGAGGGCGGCCATTGGGTTCGCTTCGTGGGGACGCGGGTGCCGGAATCGCCTTAGAAGCCGCACGGCATCGACTACTCGCTGACGCTGCACCGGCCGGATGGCCAGCGGCTGATCGGCTTCGACAACGCCCATCCGGTGGCGCGGCAGAAGCGCGGCGAGGCGCAGGACCATCGCCACCGGCTGCGGACGATCAAAGCCTACGAGTATCAGGACGCGGCAACCCTGCTTGCCGATTTCTGGGAGACGGTGGACGCGGTGTTGCGCGAGAGAGGAGTGATCCCATGACGACATTGAAGGTGGGCATCGCCAGCTATGAGGACATGAAGGCCCGCACCATGGCGGTGGCGCGCGGCGAGCAGCGCGTCGCGCCAGACGAGCCGAAGGTGTGGTTCACCTCCACCGAGTCCTTCGCCAAAGTTCTCTCGGCGGGCAACCGCGACCTGCTGCGGGTGATTGTGGAGCAAGCGCCCGGCTCGCTCGACGAACTGGCGCGGATCACCGGCAAGGCGAAGTCGAACCTATCGCGCACCTTGAAGACGATGGCGGGCTACGGCCTGGTCCGCCTGGAACGAGGCGAGCGGGGCCGGATCACGCCGAAGGTGACGCATGATCGGGTGGAACTTGACCTGCCGCTCACCTGGTCGCGGAAGGCGAGTTGAGCCACGACCGCTTGCTGCGTCATGGCTTGACGTAAATGCTCATATACGATCCCGCGTAGTCTTCCTTCCAGCCTCTCTTGTCCACGAGAAACCGCCTCAACTGTTCATGCGCCTTCACCCAAAGCACCGCATCGATTTGGTATTTCTCAAGCACCCTGTCCCAGGCGGTCTCATCGATCTCGTCATCGATCAGTCCGAAATAGTCACGCAGTAAAGTATCTGGATAGGCGGTGGCTGCCCGACCATCCACGAACACAGGTACGGCACCGTGAGTGCGGAAAATCAGAATTCCACCGACGTTCCAGTGGTTCAGAAGCCGCGCATGCGAAAAATGCGCTTGAAGATAAAGCGCGTCCTGCTCCGAAAGCATTTGCGGAAGTCCGAGGGCCGGTTCGATTTGCATGAAAGTCAATGGCAGAGCGGACGCTCCAATGAGGCCAGCCGCCAACAGCGTCCTCTGGACGGTGAAATTATTCAGTTTGGGCAGCAGTCGATCGAGGTGAAGAGCCAATGGAACCGTTGAGAATATAAAAAAGAAGGACATGTATCTGAATTGATAAAGTCCCAAAAACAAAAAGAGCCAGGAAAGCAGCCGTGACTCCAGGGGGACAGGATGCGAATCCCGGTAGCGCAGTTCAAGCGCAATAAATGTCAGGATATATATGATCCCGGGAAGGCTCCCGGGCACGGTCAGGTTCCGAAAATAAGACCACCATTCGGTGATGTGCCCTTGCACAAAGTTGCCCAGTGTAGCCGTCAGGCCATCGTAGATATGCCAGCCAAGAGGATTGATAAGGATCGCAATAGAGCAGCCGGCTCCCGCGAAACTGTAGATCCTAAAATTTACCCAATCCCGCCGCAGCAGAGCCGCGGCGCAAAAAATGCCGACAACAAGAAAACCAAGCAAAAAGCCGCCATGCAGATTGGCCCAAAGGACCATGAGCAGGGGCAGCAGGAAGCATCGCGTTCTTTTCAAACACTCTGCGTAGAAAATTACGCAAAACAACATGGTGGAAGTGTTTGGCGAAGCGGCGAGATAGATATTTGGGGCCGTCGCAAAAGACGGGTAGAGCAAACACGCGGAGAAGACGGAAATACAAACGGCAATTGTTGAGGCTCCGCTGCTCAGGCAGACGGACGCAAGATATCCGACGATGACTGCGCCACATGCAACTACAAATAATACGAGACCACCAAATTTCGAATATTGAAATAATGCACTGGCGATCACGTCCCACAGCCACGAAAGATTGTACCATTGCCTGTCTCCAAGGGTAAATGACCATGGATCCTGGAAAGGAATATTACCTCGTTCTCTGATTAGGTCTCCGGCGGCCAGGTGCCAGCCCAAATCATAGTGGGCGAGCAGGAGCTCCGCGTTCGAAAGGTAATACACGCATGCGAATGAAATCAGGAAGACATAAATTCCGTACCTCTGGAAGTCAGGTCTGATCGTCTTTGGCCCTCCATCAAACTTGGAGTCGCCCCAAGCCTCCAGCGCGTCCATGAATGAGCCCCCTCGCGATTCGAAGCGAGCCTCCCACGGGCTCTGCGCGTTTTTGGGTCTGCATGGCTAGATGCAGACAATCGCCGCTTCAGCCTAGCTACGGTGATCGATGTAAGGTTGAGTAAAAATCGGTTGGGCAATTCGATTACTGTCCGCGGAAGAATTTTTCTGGTTAACGAATGGCTACGCGGAACTCGCGATCAGCGAATATTGCTCCCCTCATTTCATGAGTACACGCCTAAGCGTGGGCGAGCGTTTTCCCGGCGTCCTGCTGCTTGGACCAGGAGATGTAATAGGCGGTCGAGGTCATGACCGCGATCCCGGTCGCGCTGACGAGCAACTGCATCACGACAGACCCCGAACTCGTCGTCAGGATGAAATGGCCGGCGAAGGAGAGAAAGACGGCGGCGCAGAACACCGCCAGCGACTGTTCGCCGCATTTGACGAGCGGTCTGAAGATCGGCCGGTTCAACCCGCTCCAGTCCTCCGGGACAAACCGGGTGACAAAAAACGCCACGACGATGAAGTGCAGCACGCGATAGGGCGCCAGATTCTCCTTGTCGTTGGGGTTGAAAGCGTCGAACAGCCACGCCGGGAACATGGCTCCAAATTCCGGGAAGCGCCCCGCCATCGTCATCACCAGCGCGAAGGCCAGATAGACGGCCGCGAAATACAGCGCGATCGTGGACTGGTGGGTGGCGCGGAACTGGCTTGCGCCTTCGAGTGCGACGCAGGCGCCGAACACGAACAGCAATTGCCAGCAGAATGGATTGAAATCCCAGTCTCCCTCCGGAAACGAGGCCAGGTTAGTGGCCGTGGTGTAGCCGGAAATGAAGATGAACAGATCGGCGGCGCCGCTGAAGCCGTAATTTCGAGCCGTGATCCAGTTCACGAAGTTGTTGGGGATATGGTCGAGAAAGATGAACCAGTTGGCGAGGCCCAGAAACAGGTTGAGCCGGATATCGCGACCGTTCGCCGTGAGATTCGCGTTGATGTTCATGGACATTGTTTATGCCGTGGATGGTGGCGGCGCCAGCGAGGGCAAGGGGCGGCTTGCGCCCGGCCCGGATTTTGTCTCAGCCGGTTTGTCCAGCCGAATCAGCTCACGGCGGTCGCGTGGCCATTGACCGAGAAATATGGCAGCATGCCGAATCCGAGAAATAGAATAATCGTGAAAAAGATTGTTGGCTCCAGCCTGGAATAAAACCGCGTGCGCATGGACCTGTTTGAAACGCCTCCCCGGACGCGAAGAGCCGCGCTTCGGGGATTTGCAACCGCCGCCGCCTGATGCGGCTGCCCTTCTTCTACGGCTGGATAATGGTCGCCGTGACGTTCGTCACCATGGCGATCGGCGTCAACGCGCGCACTTCGTTTTCGCTGTTCTTTCCGCCGATCGTCGATGAGTTCGGATGGGAACGCGGCGTCACCGCCGGCGCCTTCTCGTTCGGTTTTCTGGTTTCCGGCGCGGTGAGCCCGCTGATCGGCCGCATGATGGATCGCCTTGGTCCGCGCGCCGTGATGGAGCTTGGCGTCGTGCTGATGGCAGGCGGCCTGTTGCTGGCGCCGCTGACGACGCAGCCCTGGCATCTCTACGTGACGATCGGCGCCATGGTCGGCGTCGGCAGCATCTGTCTCGGCTACTCCGGTCAATCGCTGTTCCTGCCCAACTGGTTCAATCGCCGGCGCGGGCTTGCGATGGGGCTTGCCTTTGCCGGCGTCGGCCTCGGTTCGGTGACGCTGCTGCCCTGGGTGCAGCACATGATCGAGCAGACCGGCTGGCGAACCGCCTGCACGGCGATGGGCGTTCTGGTGCTGGTCGTGCTCGCGCCGATCAACCTGTTGCTGCGCAAGCGGCCCGAGGATATCGGGCTGGAGCCGGACGGCGACGCGGCACCGCTGGCATCGGCAAGGCCGGTCTCGAACATCATCGATCCCGATTGGGCCGCGATCGACTGGACCTTGCGGCGCGCGCTGCGCACGGCGCGGTTCTGGTGGCTGGCGGCAGGTTATTTCGGCGGATTGTATATCTGGTACGCGGTGCAGGTTCACCAGACCAAATATCTTCTCGACCTCGGCTTCAGCCCGAGCGTGGCGGTGTGGGCGCTGGGTGCGGTCAGCCTGCTCGGGATTCCCGGTCAGATCCTGCTCGGGCACATCTCGGACCGGCTCGGACGGGAGTGGGTATGGACCGCCAGTTGCGGCGGCTTTGCGATCTGCTTTGCGGCGCTGATCGCGCTGGCGCGGTTTCCGACCTTGCCGCTGGTCTATCTCATGGTGGTGGCGCAAGGCGCGCTCGGCTATGGCCTCACCTCCATCATGGGCGCGGTGGTGGTGGAGATTTTCCAGGGCAAGCATTACGGCAGCATCTTCGGTACCGTGATGCTCGCAGCCCTCGCCGGCGGCGCCGCCGGCCCCTGGTTCACTGGCATTCTGCACGACCTTTCAGGGAGTTATACCATGGCCTTCGCGATCGGCATCGCGGTGAGCGCGATGTCGGCGATCGCGATCTGGTGCGCGGGGCCCGGCCAGATCCGCGCCGTCGCGGGCCAGTTGCACCGGGTCCAGGACCGCGCGATCGGCAGTGGCCAGAAGTAGCAACTTGCGGACTTGCCGATACCGCCGGCTTGTGGGCTTAATCCGCCGCCAAAACCACTCTGACCGCATCGAGGGTGTCATGAATGAGCATGTTCAGACCGCGACGACCGGGCCGCTCTTCAATCCGCTGTCGCCGGACTTCATTCGTGATCCCTATCCGCATTACGAGCGGCTTCGCACCTCCGACCCGATGCATCTGACGCCGCTCGGTGCGTTTGTCGCCAGCCGCCACGCCGAGGCCAGTCTCGTTCTGCGCGACAAGCGCTTCGGCAAGGATTTCGTCGATCGCACCATCCGGCGTTACGGACCGCGGATCATGGAGGAGCCGGTCTTTCGCAGCATGAGCCACTGGATGCTGCAGCAGGATCCGCCCGATCATACCCGGTTGCGCGGTCTCGTCGTGAAGGCCTTCACCGCCCGCCGGGTCGAGGATATGCGTCCACGCATCCAGCAGATTGTCGATGACACGCTCGATGCGATCGTCGGTCGGGGCCACATGGATCTGATCGAGGATTTCGCGTTTCTGCTGCCGGTGACGATCATCTGCGACATGCTCGGGATTCCAGAAGATCACCGCGAGGTCTTCTACAAGAGCTCCCGCGACGGCGGCCGCCTGCTCGATCCGGTGCCGCTGACCCCCGCCGAAATCGAGCAGGGCAATGCCGGCAACCTGATGCATCAGATGTATTTCCAACGGTTGTTCGAGCTGCGCCGGCGCAGCCCGGGCGAGGATCTGACGACGCAACTGGTGCAGGCCGAGGAAGACGGCCTCAAGCTCTCCAACGAGGAGTTGACGGCCAACATCATCCTGCTGTTCGGCGCCGGGCACGAGACCACGGTCAACCTGATCGGCAACGGGCTATTGGCGCTGCACCGCAATCCCGATCAGCTTGCGCTGCTCAAGTCCAACCCGGCGCTCATCACCAACGCCATCGAGGAATTCCTGCGCTACGATTCCTCGGTGCAGATGACCGGCCGGGTGGCGCTGGAAGACATCGACGACCTCGGCGGCAAGAAAATTCCCAAGGGAGAGAGCGTGCTCTGTCTGTTGGGTTCGGCCAATCGCGATCCGGCGGTCTATCCCGACCGGCCGGATCGTCTCGACATCACCCGCCCCAATGTGCGCCCGCTGTCCTTTGGCGACGGCATCCATTTCTGCCTTGGCGCCCAACTGGCGCGCATCGAGGCCGAAATCGCCATCGCGACGCTGCTGCATCGTCTCCCGGAATTGCGGTTGGACAACGCCGAGAACCCGGAATGGCGCCCGACCTTCGTGCTGCGCGGCCTCAAGGCGCTGCCGGCACGCTGGTGAGGACCGCGGCGTTAACCCAGGTGTGACGTTGCTGTGACTTCGCCATAGTTGCCCTTATATATGGCGGCGTTCCGGCGTTGATATCGGCGCGGCGGGTGGCTCGGGCTCACTGTCGCGACGGCGCATGTTTTACGGAAGATGGGCCGTCCTGCCGTGCGAAGCCGATGCGCCGGCCCATGCTTAGAAGGAGACACCGTGCAGACGACGCTGCTCGGACTGGCGATTGCCCTTATCCTGGCGCTGACCGCCGCGCTGGTCGGACCGTACTTCATCGACTGGAATCAGTTCCGGCCGCAATTCGAGGCCGAAGCAACCCGGGTGATCGGTGCGCCGGTGCGGGTTGACGGCGCGCTCGATGCGCGGTTGCTGCCGACGCCATCGCTGCGGCTTCGCTCGGTGGTGGTCGGCGGCGCCAACGATCTCGGCAAGGTTCGCGCCGACAAGCTCGATGTGGAGTTCAGCCTGGGCGAGCTGATGCGCGGCGAATGGCGCGCCACCGAACTGACCATCAATGGCCTCGCGCTCGATCTCGGACTTGATCCGCGAGGGCTGATCGATTTGCCGGTCGCGGGCGGAAAGTTCAATCTGGGCTCGCTCGCGATCGACCGCCTGAACCTGACCGGCCGCATCGCGCTGCATGACGCCGCAAGCCGCGGGACGCTCGAACTGAACGATATCGTCTTCAGCGGCGACGTGCGTTCGCTGGCCGGCTCGGTGCGGGGCGACGGCAACTTCACGCTGTCCGGCACGCGCTACCCGTTCCGGGTGTCGTCGGGCCAGACACAGGACGGCGGCGGCACCCGCGTTCACCTCAACATCGATCCCGGCGCCAGCGCCTTGGCGATTGATCTCGATGGCGTGCTCAGCTTCGAGGCGCGGGCGCCGCGCTTCGAAGGCGCGCTGGTTCTCGCGGCTCCCGCTGTCAAAGCGAAAGGCGCTCCCGACGACGCGCCGCAGATGCCGTGGCGGATATCGGCCAGGGTCAAGGCCGA
>JBDTKD010000595.1:0-17509 GCA_039935515.1 Bradyrhizobium sp. | reverse complement strand
TCCGGCGTCGCGTAACTGCCGCCTTCGATCTCGCGCGACCAGATCACATCGGCGAGCCCGCGCGCCGCGCCGATCACCTCCTCGATCGCGCCGCGCCCGCCGGAACGCGCGAGATCGTCGGGGTCCTGGCCCTCGGGCAGCAGCGCGAAGCGCAGGCTCTTGGCCGGTGCAAGCAGCGGCAGCGCGAGCTCGGCGGCGCGATAGGCCGCCTTCTGGCCGGCCCTGTCGCCGTCGAAACACAGGATCGGCTCGTCCGCCATCTTCCACAACAGCGCGAGTTGGTTTTCGGTGAGCGCGGTGCCGAGCGGGGCCACGCTGGCCGGAAAACCGGCGCCGACCATGGCGATGACATCGACATAGCCTTCAACCACCACCAGCGGCGCGCCGTCATGCGCGGCCTGCCGCGCGGTGGCGAGGTTGTAGAGATTGTCGCCCTTGTGAAACAGCGGGGTTTCCGGCGAGTTCAGGTACTTCGCCGCGACCTCCTTCTCCAGCGCACGGCCGCCGAACGCGATCACCCGGCCGCGCAAATCCGTGATCGGAAACGTCACGCGGTCGCGAAACCGGTCATAGGGCACCGGGATGTCGTCGCCGGCGACCAGCAGGCCGGCCTCGACCATGTCTTCGACCGGAACGCCCTGTCCGCCCAGATGTTCCTTCAGCGCGAAGCGATCGGGCAGTGCATAGCCGATGCGGAACTGAAATTGAGTCGCCGGCGAAATCGCGCGGTCGCCGAGATAGCCGCGGGCCTTGGCGCCGTTGCGCGAAGCCAGCGTGTCGGCGAAGAACTTCGCCGCCAACTCCATCACGTCATGCAGCGTCTTGCGGCGCTGCTCGTGCCGCGCGGCATCGGGGGTGACGGCCGGCAAGGCGAGGCCCGCCATCGACGCCAGCCGTTCGACCGCCTCGGGAAAGGAAACACCCTCCGTCTCCATCACGAAGTCGAAGATGTTGCCGTGCTTGCCGGTGGAGAAGTCGTGGTAGAACTGCTTCTGGTCGTTGACCGTGAACGACGGCGTCTTCTCCTGCTGGAACGGCGACAGCCCCTTCCACTCCCGCCCCGCCCGCTTCAGCTTCACGCGCCGGCCGACGACTTCGGAGACCGGAAGCCGGGCGCGCAGTTCTTCGAGAAATTGAGGCGTAAAGCGCATGTGGGATTTTGCGTGAGTCGCGGGTCGGTGCCAACCGATCATGGATATAGGGAGAACTGCCCGAAATACGAAGATTGTCGGCCTTCTCCCGGCTATTCACAGGGCGTTGCATCGGAAGATTGCCAAGAGAGAACCATCGTTGACAAGCAATATACAAACGTATATACGAATGGAAAAATCATTGGGAAAGCGCCTGTGGGCAGTCTCGCGAGGGCAGCTGCACGGAATCAACCCATGATGGAATATCTCGACCTTGAATCCAGCGGTGGATTCGATTGGGATAAACGTAAGAGCAAGTCGAATCTCGACAAGCACGGAATCGATTTCGGCGATGCGGTCGAGATCTTTATGGCCCGATCATTCTTCGCCGGTCAGATCGGAACAATGAGGAGCGCTGGATCGCGATAGGTTTCCTGGAAAACAGACTCATCGCCGTAGTCTTTACACGGCGGGCAGATGCCTTCCGGATAATCTCGGCGCGCCGCGCGAGGAAAAATGAAGAGAGCGAGTATCGTAACGCGAAAATGGGGCGACCGCCGCAGGGGCAAGACTGATTGGGCTCGCGTCGACAAGCTCACAGATGAAGACATCGCTAGGGCCGTCGCCAACGACCCCGACGCGGCGCCCATCGATATCGACTGGTCAGACGCCGTTTTGGTGATACCCGCCAGAAAAAAGGCGATCTCCATTCGCGTCGACGAAGACGTGCTCGACTTTTTCAAGAAGGCGGGCAACGGCTATCAGCGCCGCATCAACGCGGTACTGCGTTCTTACATGCAACAGAAGGCCAAGTCGAAAAAACGCGCATAACGAACCTGTTCTCGTCATTCCGGGATGGTGCGCCAGCACCAGACCTCAGATGCGCAATTGCGCATCTGGGAATCTCGAGATTCCGGGTTCGCGCTTCGAGCGCCCCGGGATGACGGACCGCGCCGCTACGCCGTCACGACTTCATCGCTGATGACCAGGAATTTGACCAGGTCCATGCGGCCGAAACTCGTGGTCAGGGCGACGTCGGCGGCGTCGCGCCCGGTGCCCATCAGGATGCGGCCGATCCGCGGATGGTTGTGGCGGGCGTCGAATGTGTGCCACTGGCCGGACAGATAGACCTGAAACCAGCCGGAGAAATCCATCGGCGCCGGATCGAACGGAATTCCGATGTCGCCCATATAACCGGTGCAATAACGCGCCGGAATGCCCATGCAGCGGCAGAAGGTGAGCGCCAGATGCGCGAAATCGCGGCAGACGCCCTTGCCATCGGCGTAGACATCGTGCGCGGATTTCATGTGATGCGCATGCTGGTAGCCGAAGGTGACGTGGTTGTGCACAAAGCCGCAGATCGCCGCCACCCGCGCCCAGCCCGGCGCGGTGTTGCCGAACATCGACCAGGCCACGTCGGTGAGTTTGTCGGTTTCGCAATAGCGGCTCGGCATCAGATACAGCAGCAATTCGTCCGGCAACTGATCGATCGGAAGCTGCTGCGCGGTCGGCATCACCGCGTCGGGCAGGCCGGAATCCCGCACCAGCGCGCTGCCGCGCAATGTCACCCCGCCGGCCGGCGCCACCAGCCGGCCGCAGACATTGCCAAAGCTGTCGCGATAGAAGCCGATCGGCGCGTTCGGCTCGGCGACGATGCTTTCGGTGCCGACGATGTCGGCGAACCGCGACGGATGGATATTGAGCATGGTCACCATCGGCGTCGACTGGACCGCCGCATACGCAATCTCGAAGCCCACCTTGATTTGCATGATCAGGCCTTTGCCTCTTCAGCGACCGACATGACTTTGATGTTGACGTCCATGCCGACAAACGCGTCGGCCGAGCCGAGATAGGTGCCGTGCAGCGGGACGGCCTGGCGCGGATCGCGCGCCACCGCCACCCGAATCAGGTCGCGGGTGCCGACAATGCCGTTGGTCGGATCGAATTCGATCCAGCCGGCGCTCGGCAGATAGGCCTGCACCCAGGCGTGGGTCGAGCCGCCGCCGACATAACCATGGGCGCGGTCGCCCGGGATGAACAGATAGCCGGACACGAAGCGCGCAGCGATGCCGAGCCGCCGCAGCGCCTCGATCATGAACAGCGCATAGTCGCGGCAGCTGCCGGACTTCGTCTGCAGGGTGTCGAGCGGATGCTGGGTGCCGTGCTCGTGCCGCTTGCGATAGGCGAACGCATTGCGGATGCCGTGAGTCATGCCGCTCAGGATCTTGAAAGTCGGGGTTGGCGCCTCGTCATCGAGAAAATTCAGCGCCCATGCCGACAGCTCGCCATTGGGATCGCCATATTGCGGCGTGATGAACTGAACGAGGTCGGGGAATTCGTCGTCGTCATGGAGGAACGGGTAGAAATAGGCCGGGTCATCCGGCGTCAGCGCGAATTCCTCCGCCGGGTTATGCTCGACCTTTGCCGTGCTGACGAACGACAGCCGGTCCGAGCGCTCGTCAAAGGTCGCGATCGCGACGCTGTTGCCGAATACATCATGGATCCAGCGCAGCGACGCCGGCCGCGGCTCGATCTCGAGGTCGCTCGACAGCACGCGAAGATCGTGGCTGTCGCGCGGGCGCAGCATGATGTCGTGTTCGCCGAACGCCACCGGGTGGGCGAAGCGATATTCGGTCTTGTGATGGATCGTGAGTAGCGGCATCGTTGAAGTCATCATCGTGGATTCAGGCAATCCAATCTATAGCGATCACTGCCCATTTCCGGGCGGTGTGCCGCTTCGATAGGCAACGCTCGAGGAAATTGCTTTGGACGATTTCGGCGACACATCACTACTCCTCGGCAGCGAAGAGGTTCCGCCGGTTCGGGAAGATAATGCGTCGGGACGTTCGCCGTTTCTGCTCGCTTGCGACCATTACGGCCGGCTGATCCCGCGCGTACTGGGCGATCTCGGGGTGCCGGCCGCCGAACGGATGCGGCACATCGCCTGGGATATCGGCATTGCCGGCGTCGCCGAGGCGCTGTCCGGACATCTCGACGCGCATCTGATCGCGCAGCGCTACTCGCGGCTGGTGATCGACTGCAATCGACCGCTCGAGGTGCCGAGTTCGATCCCGCGCATCAGCGAAGCGACCGCGGTCCCCGGCAATGACGGCCTCACGCCCGACGCCATGGCGGCGCGGCGCCAGGGGATTTTCCAGCCCTACCATCGCCGCATCGGCGAGACGATCGAGCGGCGCCTGCGCGACGGCGTGCCGACGGTGCTGGTGTCGCTGCACAGCTTCACGCCGGTCTATGCCGGCGTCGCGCGGCCCTGGCACATCGGCACGCTCTATCACCGCGACACCAGGCTGCCGCCGCTGCTGCTCAAGCGGTTGCGCGCGGAGCCCGGCATCGTGGTCGGCGACAACGAACCCTATGCGGTGAGTGACGAGACCGACTACACCATTCCGGTCCATGGCGAGGCGCGCGGCCTGATGAATTCGGGCCTCGAAATCCGCCAGGACCTGATTGCCGATCAAGCCGGCCAGCGCCAATGGGCGAACCGGCTGGCGCGCATCCTCGGCGAGATCGAAGCGGCGCTGCGGACACAGCGGCTGATCTGACTACCGCGCCCGGGTCAAGGCGAGCCAGACCCCGCCGCCAATCATGCAGCCGCCGGAGATGCGCGACAACAGCCGGGTCCGCCGCGCCGAGAAGAACAGGCGCGCCCGGCCGGCCAGCAGCGCATACATCGCATCCGTCATTCCGGCGATCACCATGAAGGTGACGCCGAGCAAGGCGACCTGCGAGACATGATCCCGGCTCATGTCCATGAATTGCGGAATGAACGCACCGAAGAACACCAGAACCTTGGGGTTCGACAGCAGCACCACGACGCCTTGCAGGAAGAACCCGCCGCGCGGCGGTGGCGGGGGTGCCGCATCGGCATCAAGGCCGACCACGGGTGCGCGGATCAGCTTGACGCCGAGCCAGACCAGATAGGCGGCACCGGCAAACCGCACCCAGTCGAACCAGTAGCCCATGGTCGCCATCAGCGACGTCAGGCCGACGGCGACGATCCCGATCACGATGGCGAGGCCGGCTTGCGCGCCGGCGATGTTGGTCAGCGCCGCGCGGGTGCCGTAGCGCAGGCCGTTGCCGATCACCAGCGTGACAATCGGTCCCGGCAGCAGCGCCAACGCGATGCAGGCGGCGACAAAAGCAAAATAGAGCTGAAGCGACATGATGGGGGGCTCGCGAAATGCGTCATGGCCATCCCGGCCACCCACGTCTTACCCCAAGGCTGCCCCGATAAAAAGACGTGGATGACTGGGACGAGCCTGGACGAGCCCCGGGCATGGCGGCTGGTTGCGCAGGCCATCAACCGCCATCCAGCGCGGACATCATCCAATGGGCCATCGCATCGGTGCCGAGGAAGTCGATCGCCGCGCGCTGGACGCTGGCCGCCGGACCGTCGCCCCGCACCACGGCCACCAGCAAGTCGCAGCGCCGCGACAGCGCTAACCCGAAGGCGATGCGCTTCGATCCACCGGCCATGCGGAGATCGTAGCTGCGCGATCGTCCTGACATGCCGTCGAGCTCGATCACCTGGCCGGCCTCGCGCGGAACAAATCGGTCGCTCATCAGATCGAGATCGGCGACCCGGTCGACCTCATCGTCATCGGCGACGCCGCTGTCGCAATTGCAAAAGCCGATCTTTGACCGCACATACAGTTCGACATCGGCACCGCAGGCGGCGACGTCGCAGCGGAACGCGCGCCCGGCGGGCCATCCATCGCGCGGAAACGGCCAAGCGATTTCGCGCCACTGCGCGCCGCCCGGCCGGGCCTGCTCGTGCTGGTAGGCAGCGACGCCGGACAACGTGGCGATCACGGCCGCGGCTGCGATCAGGAGCCTATGCATGTCGATGATCCGGCATCACGGCAGGCCGGCGACGGCGCGCGCCGGGCCGGTCAGTTCGAGGACATGCAGGCCGGTATTGGCGCGATCGACGATATAGATGTAGCCGCGCTCGTCGGTTTCGACATTGTTGGTCTGGATCGCGACCTTGCAGCGTTGCTTGCCGTCGATGGTCACGCAGCGCTTGTCAGTCACCGCTGTGATCGACGGGATGAAGTAGCCGACCTCCCTCGGATGATAGGGGTCGCGGATATCGAGCGCGCGCACCCCGGCATTGAAGAAGGCGATGAACGCCATCTTCCTGTAGTAGACCGGCGCCATGCTTTCGTTGGAGGAATGCGAGCCGAACCGGCCGCCCCGTTCGCAGAACGATCCGCTGGCTTCCGGCACGGTGTAGCTCGAGATCACCATCGGCCGGGTCTCGGTGGTGACGTCGGCGAACCAGACCATCTGCCGCGGCTCGCCGCATTCGTTGGCGATCGCCTCATCGACGATCATCACGATATCGCGGGTCTGGCCGTCCTTGTCCCGGGCGAACTCGGCAATCGGCATGCCCTTCATCGGAAAGGTGGTGTGGGCGCCATTGAAAGCCGACAGCGGCAGCCGCGCGATTTCCGGAAAGCGCAGATTTTCCGGCGTCGGCTCCGCCGGTCCGTGGATCAGCCTGTCGCGATCGACGATCTGCAGGATGCCGCCCTTGTCGGTGCCATAGCCGAAATAGACCCGGTTGCCTTCGGGCCCGGTCGAGATCGGCCCGTGCAACTCGGTCGGCACGGCGCCGGTCGAGCCCGGCTCCTGGCCGGGCAGCCCGAAGTCCCTGATCTTGACGGGATGGGCGGGGTCGCTGAAGTCGTAGACCTGGGTCATGCGGCGCGTGCGCCAACCCGGCGCGCCGGAGACCAGGAAGGCAATGCCGGTTTCGCATTCCCACCAGCTCTTGTGGGTATCCTTGAGCCCGTCGAGCCGCGTGACCAAAACCGGATTGGCGGGATCGGCGACATTCCAGATCTCGTGGGCTGCGCTGCCGAAGGTGCGCAGCATGTAAACCGCGTTCGGATCGCCCTTGGGCAGCGTCTTGCCGTCGCAGACGCGCACCATCTGCGCGCCGCCGGACTCATACTTTCCTTCCTGTCCGGGTATGTGGTGCAGATATTTAGGATGCACCGGATCGGTGACATCGACAATCGAGGTGCCGTTCGGCTCGGCTTTCCCCGTCAGCGGATTGACCGGATCGGGAACCGCATCGGTGCCGCCGTGATGGCCGATATAGGCGACCCAGCGGTCGCCCTGACGATGGATGGTCGGTTGATAGGCGCTGCGCGCCTGTAAATCGTTGCTGCCGACCAGCCTCATGTTCAAGGCTTCCGGCGGCGCGCCGATTACCTGCTGCTGCGCATGCGCGCCACCCAAGCACGCGACGAAAACCGCTGCGACCAACGCGATCAGGATGCCCCTGCAGCTCATCTTCTTCCCACCCAACTGTTCAACGCCAATCTGCGCCGGCTGGTCGTGACGATACTATGCTCAAACCGGTTGCAAACACACGCTCTTGACATGCAACCGCGCTCAGCGAATTGAAACGTCAACTGGAGAAGCGTGATGGGTAAGCCGGAATTTATCTACGTCAGCTATATCGAAACCACACCGGAGAAACTATGGGAGGCGCTGACCAGTAGCCCGGATGCAGCGCAGCGTAATCCGGGAATCGCGATGCGGGCGCGACGGCCCCGGATTACGCTTCGCTCCATCCGGGCTACGACTGTCATCCCGGAATGACGTGGCTGATCACCCCGTCAACGCGAGCTTGACGAGGCCGCTGGCCTTGCCGAAATCCATCTGGCCGGCGTATTTCGCCTTCAGCGCGCCGATCACCTTGCCCATGTCCTTGATGCCCGCCGCCTGGGTCTCGGCGATCACGGACGCGATCGCCGCCTTGACGTCGGCTTCCGACATCTGCTTTGGCAGATAGGCCGAGATGATCGCGATCTCCTCGCGCTCCTGCGCGGCGAGTTCGGCGCGGCCGCCCTTGTCGTAGAGTTCGATGGATTCCTGGCGCTGCTTGATCATCTTCTGGAACACGCCGAGCAGGTCGGCGTCGCTGAGCGGCGGCTTGCCCTGCCCGCGCGCATCGATGTCGGCGTTCTTGATGGTCGAATTGACCATGCGCAGCGTGGAGAGCCTGCGCTCGTCCCTCGCCTTCATCGCCTCCTTGACCGCGTTGTTGATGTCGTCGCGCAGCATGGTGGTATCCCCTGACTCTGTCGCCGTCCTGATCTAGGCGGTTCGCGCCGCTGAAACAACTCATATGCGATTTTGCATGTGAATCCGGGACTTCCGGCTTTGACGCGGGCCGATGCGGCGGCTATGTAATGAGCTCATGACAACCACCGAGAACGCCTCAGCCTGGCCGGACCATAAACCGACCGCGCTCCTTGTGCTTGCCGACGGCACCGTGCTGGAAGGTTTCGGCCTTGGCGCGGAAGGCCACGCCGTCGGCGAAGTCTGCTTCAACACCGCGATGACCGGCTATGAGGAGATTCTCACCGATCCCTCCTATGCCGGACAACTCATCACCTTCACCTTCCCGCATATCGGCAATGTCGGCACCAACGACGAAGATATCGAGACGGTGAACATGGCGGCGACGCCGGGTGCACGCGGCGTGATCCTGCGCTCCGCCATTTCCGACCCGTCGAGCTATCGCGCCAGCCGCCATCTCGATCAATGGCTGAAGGCACGCGGCATCATCGGGCTTTCCGGCATCGACACCCGAGCGCTGACCGCGCTGATCCGCAGCAAGGGCATGCCAAACGCCGTGATCGCCCACGCCAGAGACGGCCAGTTCGACCTGCACGGACTGAAGGAAGAAGCGCGCGAATGGCCCGGCCTCGAGGGCATGGACCTCGTGCCGATGGTGACATCAGCCCAGCGCTTCAACTGGGACGAGACGCCGTGGGCGTGGGAGAAGGGCTTCGGCCGGCAGACCGCACCCGAATTCAACGTCGTCGCCATCGATTACGGCATCAAGCGCAACATCCTTCGCCTGCTCGCCGGCGAAGGCTGCAGGATCACTGTGGTGCCCGCGACCACCTCGGCCGAAGATATCCTGGCGATGAAGCCGGACGGGGTTTTCCTATCGAACGGACCCGGCGATCCCGCGGAAACCGGCAAATATGCGGTGCCGGTGATCCAGAAGGTGATCGAGTCCGGTACGCCGACATTCGGCATCTGCCTGGGCCACCAGATGCTGGGCCTCGCGGTCGGCGCCAAGACCAGGAAGATGCATCAGGGCCATCACGGCGCCAATCATCCGGTCAAGGACGAAACCACCGGCAAGGTCGAAATCACCTCGATGAACCACGGCTTCGCGGTAGACCAGGCGACCCTGCCCAAGGGCGCGACGCAGACTCACATCTCGCTGTTCGACGGCTCCAATTGCGGCATCCAGCTTGAGGGCAAGCCGGTGTTCTCGGTGCAGTATCACCCCGAAGCCTCGCCCGGTCCGCGCGACTCGCATTATCTGTTCAAGCGGTTTTCGGATCTGATGCGCGCCCACAAAGGCCAGTAAGACCCCGTCATTGCGAGCGAAGCGAAGCAATCCATCGGGCGTCGTCGGGACGATGGATTGCTTCGTCGCATACGCTCCTCGCAATGACGTGGGAGGAAAATCGCTGGTGCAACGGCGCACGTTTTGTATGACACCCATCATCACAAGGCAAGCGTCGCAGGATGGACAGTGGGCAAATCCCGACGGGCTTACGCCTCGTTGCCGCCTTCCTGACGGCTCGCCTCGAACAGGAACCAGGTGCGGCGCTCGGTCTCGTCGATGAAGATCTCGAGCAGGCTGGCGGTGCCGGAATCCTCGTGATCGTCGGCGAGCTTGTGTGCCTTGCGCATCGCCGCCGCCACGTGCTTGTTGTCTTCCATCAACTCACGCAGCATCTCGCGCGGCGGCACGAAGTCTTCGTTGTTGTCCTTGATGGTCTGCAGCTTTCCGATCTGCCCGATCGAGCGCACCGTGGTGCCGCCGAGCTTGCGCACGCGTTCGGCGAGCTGATCGGTGGTGGCGAAGATCGCGTCGGACTGTGAGTCGAGCATCAAATGATAATCGTGGAAATGCCGGCCGCTGACGTGCCAGTGGAAGTTCTTGGTCTTCACATACAGCGCGAAGGCATCCGCCAGCAGGGTATTGAGCGACGCCGAAATCTTCTCCACTGCGGCCAGCGGCAGGTCGGTGGGTGTATCGAGATCGGGCGGGTTTTTGTCGGACTTGGCTTTGCTCACGATGGACCTTCCTGTTAGGAAACCGGAAATTGGCGGCAATGGACTCGGGTCGCCGAACCATCTAACGCATCATGATCACGCCGGTTCCTTGACCGGAACCCCTGTTTTTGCCGGACGCCTGCGACGATGGACGACTGGATCGATTATTACGATTCCACGCACACGATCTACGCGAGTAGGCTGCATCGCGAGCTGCATTTCCAGCTGATCGCCAAGGACATCATCGGCTACATCTCCTCGCCGGATGCGGTGGTGCTGGATTATGCCTGCGGCGAGGCGCTGTCGGCGGCGCGGGTGGCCGATGCCTGCGGCAAACTGATCCTGGCGGAGCCGGCGGCGGGGGTGCGCGGCCGACTGATCGCGCGGTTTGCGCCGAACACCAGGATCAGGGTGCGATCCCTGGATGAATTGCGGAAAATGAGCGAAAAATCGGTCGATCTCGCGGTGATGAATTCGGTGGCCCAGTACATGACGCCGGCCGAACTCGATGCCGCTTTGGTGGTGATCCGGCGGCTGCTGAAACCGTCCGGCCGCCTGATCCTGGGCGATATCCTCCGCCCGGAAGTCGGCATGCCCAGGGACGTGCTCGCTTTGCTCCGCTTTGCGCGGCGCCACGGCTTTCTGAAGGACGCCCTGATCGGCCTCGTCAGCACCGCGCTATCGGATTACCGGCAATTGCGCGCCCGGGTCGGCCTGCAGCGCTATAGCGAGACCGAAATGCTGGCAAAACTCGCCAGCGCCGGATTCACCGCCTCGCGCGCGCATTTCAACATCGGGCACAACCCGTGGCGGATGACCTTTGTCGCCCGCCATGCTTTCTCGCCCGGTCAGGGTTAACCCAAGTGAGGAGTGGCTCACCGTGGCGTGATCGGCGATGATGGGCACGGCCCGGTGGCGGAAAGCGTCGACGCGAGAGCAGTGCATCGCTCTTTATCCTGGTTCAAATCCAGGCCGGGCCTCCAGCCTTCGCCGCTTGTCCGCAATAGCGCAAAGCGCGAAGCCGGCAAAATCATCCAAAAGCCGGTTGATGGGGTCTTTCAGACCCTTTCGCGGTTGCGAAATCTGGTCTAAAGACCACCCGCGCGGAGGGGTAACCCGGCGCCGAGGCTCGAGGGACGCGCGGCATGCGCGCCCTTTTTTTGTGCCTGATGTTCTGTCCGCGAGACTTGATGCCCAAAAGAACCGACATTTCGACCATCCTGATCATCGGCGCCGGCCCGATCGTGATCGGCCAGGCCTGCGAATTCGATTATTCGGGAACGCAGGCGGTCAAAACGCTGAAAGAGGAAGGCTACCGGATCGTCCTGGTCAATTCCAACCCGGCCACGATCATGACCGACCCGGAACTGGCGGATGCGACCTATATCGAGCCGATTACACCCGAGATCGTCGCCCGCATCATCGAAAAGGAACGCTACGTCATTCCCGGCGGCTTTGCGCTGCTGCCCACCATGGGCGGACAGACCGCGCTGAACTGCGCCTTGTCGCTGCGCAAGCAGGGCACGCTGGCAAAATTCGACGTCGAGATGATCGGCGCCACCGCTGACGCCATCGACAAGGCCGAGGATCGCGGCCGCTTCCGTGAAGCCATGACCCGGATCGGGCTGGAGACGCCGCGCTCGATCCAGACCAAGAATCTGCCCGATGCGTTGCGCGCACTCGACGACATCGGCCTGCCCGCGATCATCCGACCGTCCTTCACCATGGGCGGCACCGGCGGCGGCATCGCCTACACCAAGGCGGAGTTCATCGAAATCGTCGAGCGCGGCATCGACGCCTCCCCCACCGACGAAGTCCTGATCGAGGAATCCGTGCTGGGGTGGAAAGAGTTCGAGATGGAGGTGGTGCGCGACAAGAACGACAATTGCATCATCATCTGCTCGATCGAGAACCTCGATCCGATGGGCGTCCATACCGGCGACTCCATCACCGTGGCGCCGGCGCTGACCCTGACCGACAAGGAATACCAGATCATGCGCGACGCCTCGCTGGCGGTACTGCGCGAGATCGGGGTCGAGACCGGCGGTTCCAACGTGCAGTTCGGCGTCAATCCGGCCGACGGACGCATGGTCGTGATCGAGATGAATCCGCGGGTGTCGCGCTCCTCGGCGCTCGCCTCGAAGGCCACCGGCTTTCCGATCGCCAAGGTCGCCGCCCAGCTTGCGGTCGGCTACACGCTCGACGAGATCGCCAACGACATCACCGGCGGCGCGACCCCGGCTTCGTTCGAGCCGACCATCGACTATGTCGTCACCAAAATCCCGCGCTTTGCGTTCGAGAAGTTTCCCGGTGCCTCCACCACCCTGACCACCTCGATGAAGTCGGTCGGCGAGGTGATGGCGATCGGCCGCACCTTCCAGGAAAGTCTGCAAAAGGCCCTGCGCGGCCTCGAGACCGGGCTCACCGGCCTCGACGAGATCGATATCGAAGGCCTCGGCCGCGGCGACGACAAGAACGCGATCCGCGCCGCGCTCGGGACCCCGACGCCGGACCGGATCCTGCAGGTGGCGCAGGCGATGCGGCTCGGCTGGAGCAACGAGGAGATCTTCACCTCCTGCAAGATCGATCCCTGGTTCCTGGCGGAAATGCGCGGCATCGTGCAAATGGAAGGCCGGATCAAGACGAACGGCCTGCCCACAAACGCGTTCGGGATGCGGATGCTGAAGGGGATGGGATTTTCCGACGCGCGGCTGGCGGTGCTGGTCGAGACCACCGAGGCCGAAGTGACGGCGAGACGTCACGCGCTGGCGGTCCGCCCGGTGTTCAAGCGCATCGACACCTGCGCCGCCGAATTCGCCTCGCCCACCGCCTACATGTATTCGACTTATGAATCGCCGTTCGCCGGCCAGCCCGCCGACGAGAGCGCGCCGTCCGACCAGCGCAAGGTCATCATTCTCGGCGGCGGGCCGAACCGGATCGGCCAGGGCATCGAATTCGACTATTGCTGCTGCCATGCCTGCTTCGCCCTGCACGATGCCGGCTATGAAACCATCATGATCAACTGCAATCCGGAAACGGTGTCGACCGATTACGACACCGCGGACCGATTGTATTTCGAGCCGCTGACATCCGAAGACGTGCTGGAGATCATTGCCACCGAACGGCAGAACGGCACCCTGCACGGGGTGATCGTGCAGTTCGGCGGCCAGACGCCACTCAAGCTCGCCAGCGCGCTGGAGGCGGCCGACGTGCCGATCCTCGGCACCTCGCCCGACGCCATCGATCTCGCCGAGGACCGCGACCGCTTCAAGCGCGTGCTCGACAAGTTGCGGCTGAAGCAGCCGAAAAACGGCATCGCCTACTCGGTCGAACAGGCGCGGCTGGTGGCCGCGGATCTCGGGCTGCCGCTCGTGGTACGCCCGTCCTATGTGCTGGGCGGGCGCGCGATGCAGATCATCCGCGAGGAATCCCAGCTCAGCGACTATCTGCTTGGCACCCTGCCCGAGCTGGTGCCGGGTGACGTCAAGGCGCGCTACCCGAACGACAAGACCGGACAGATCAACACCGTGCTGGGAACCAACCCGCTGCTGTTCGACCGCTATCTGTCCGACGCCATCGAGATCGACGTCGATTGCCTGTGTGACGGCAAGGACACCTTCATTGTCGGCATCATGGAGCATATCGAGGAAGCCGGCATTCACTCCGGCGATTCCGCCTGCTCGCTGCCGCCGCGTTCGCTCGACGCCCGGATGATTGCCGAACTCGAGCGGCAGACCCGCGAGCTCGCGCTTGGCCTCGACGTGGTCGGGCTGATGAACGTGCAGTACGCCATCAAGGACGGCGAGATCTACGTGCTTGAAGTCAACCCGCGAGCATCGCGCACGGTGCCGTTCGTCGCCAAGGTGATCGGCATGCCGGTGGCGAAGATCGCCGCCCGGATCATGGCCGGCGAGAAGCTCGCGGATCTCGATTTGAAGAAACGCAAGCTCGGCCATGTCGGGGTCAAGGAATCGGTGTTCCCGTTCGCCCGCTTCCCCGGCGTCGATACCGTGCTGGGACCGGAGATGCGATCGACCGGCGAGGTAATGGGCATCGACCGCTCGTTCGAGGTGGCGTTCGCCAAGAGCCAGCTCGGCGGTGGTACCCGCGTGCCACGTAAGGGCACGGTGTTCGTCTCGGTCCGAGAGATCGACAAGACCCGGATTGTCGAGGCGGTCCGGCTATTGTTTTCGCTGGGCTTCAAGGTGATGGCCACGTCGGGCACCCAGCGGTTCCTCGCCGACAACGGGGTGCCGACCGAAAAAGTGAACAAGGTGCTGGAAGGGCGTCCGCATATCGTCGACGCCATCACCAATGGCGACATCCAGCTCGTCTTCAATACCACGGAAGGACCACAGGCGCTGGCCGACAGCCGCTCGTTGCGACGAGCTGCCCTCTTGCATAAAGTGCCATATTACACCACTCTTTCAGGTGCCGTGGCGGCCGCACAGGGCATCCGCGCCTATCTGGGCGGGGACCTTGAGGTCCGTACCCTGCAGAGCTATTTTTCCGAAAACTAGCGTCCTGACGCCGGAATTCGCCGACCTGACAGCCTGTTCGGCAGCGGATTTGGGGTTCGAAAGGGCGCTAGAAAAATCTATGATCCCCCAGGCCGGAGCGCGGGTCCGGCAACCGATTGGCGTTGAACCCCTTCATGACCGGAACTCGCCCGTCATGAGGGTGTTCTGTTTCGGCGTTTGTGCGTGCCGCGGATTGGTCCGCATGAGGTTGAAGGACGAAGACAGATGATGGAAAAGGTACCGATGACCGCTGGCGGCTATGCCGCGCTTGAGGATGAGTTGAAGCAGCGCCAGTCGGTGGAGCGTCCGCGTATCATCGAGCATATCGCCGAAGCGCGCTCGCATGGCGATTTGTCGGAGAACGCGGAATATCACGCCGCCAAGGAAGAGCAGTCGCACAATGAAGGCCGCATTGCCGAGCTCGAGGACAAGCTCGCGCGCGCCGACATTATCGACATCAGCAAACTTTCCGGCGACACCATCAAGTTCGGCGCCACCGTCACGCTGATCGATGAAGACACCGAAAAGAAAGCGGTGTGGCAGATCGTCGGCGAGCCGGAAGCCGATGCCAAGAAGGGCCGCATCTCGATCACCTCGCCATTGGCGCGGGCGCTGATCGGCAAGAAGAAGGGCGCCTCGGTCGAAGTGATGGCGCCCGGCGGCGCCAAGGCCTACGAGATCACCAAGGTCGAGTGGCGCTAGCGTCTTTTTGCGGCTTGTAGCGAAGATCGTCGTGCCCGGGCTTGTCCCGGGCATCCACGTCTGTGCGCGCATCCGATGGCGTCGTGGTTCGAGACGCGCGGCGTTGCCGCGCTCCTCACCATGAGGGTCTGAAGACCTCGGACCTCAGTCTGAGGAGCATCGCGAGGCGATGCGTCTCGAAGGATGAAGCCATGGAACCGCGGGCGCACTCGTCGCGGCAAACACTTCGCCCTCGGCATTATTCCGATGGTGCTCTGAAAAACGTTGCCGATTTTGTTACGGCGATATGCTTTCCCTCGGCGGCACGACGCGATACCAATTGCGCGCATCGAAACCTCGGGGGAAACCATCATGAATCAAACTATGGCGGCATGGGCGCCGCGCGCCCTGAGCGTGCTGCGCACCATCACGGGCTTGATGATCATTCAGCACGGCATGGGCAAGATCATCGGCTTTCCGGCGTATCCGGCCTACGCCAACGTCAAGCCTCTGTCCCTGATCGGCGCAGCCGGTTTCATCGAACTGATTGGCGGCGCCCTCCTGATTCTCGGCCTGCTGACGCGTCCGGCGGCCTTCATTCTCTCGGGTGAAATGGCGTTCGCCTATTTCATGGTGCACGCGCCAAAGAGCTTCTTTCCGTTGATCAACGGCGGCACGCTGGCGATCATGTACTGCTTCACCTGCCTCTATCTGTCCGCTGCAGGCGCGGGTCCGTGGAGCGTCGACGCCGGAATGAAGCGGGATTGAGGGGGAACGGCAATGGACAAGATGAACCGAATGTTTGCCGGTTGTGAGCCGATGGTTCTCAGCATCTTCCGCATCGTCACCGGATTGCTGATGCTTCAGTTCGGCGTGGCGAAGCTGCTGAAATTCCCGGATGTGCCGATGTTCGCAAAGGTCGAGCCGCTTTCGCTTTTCGGCGTCGCCGGCATGTTCGAACTGATTTTTGGCGGGCTTCTGATCTTCGGCCTGTTCTCGCGGGTCGTGGCATTTGTCCTGTGCGGTGAAATGGCGTTCGCCTATTTCATCTCACATTTCCCGCGCGGCTTTATCCCGCTGCTGAACAACGGCAGCCTCGCGATCATGTTCTGCTTCGCCTGCCTCTTTCTCGCCTGCGCCGGCGGCGGGCCGTGGAGCGTTGACGCGGTGCGCGGCAAGCGCTGACCGGTCGAATTACCCCGGCACCTTGACCTCGAGCGGCACCGCGGCCTCGTATTTCGAGTTGTGCAGCACGAGCGAAGTCCTGACATTGCGCACATGCGGCGCCGCAGTCAAATGGGTGACGAAATCCTGAAACGTCGCCATGTCGGGCGCAACGCATTTCAGGATGAAGTCGACCTCGCCCGACAGCATCCAGCATTCACGCACCAGCGGTTCGGCGCGCACGAAATCCTCGAACGCGCGCAGATCGGCGTCGGCCTGGCTGGCGAGATGCACCGACGCGAACACCGTAACGTCAAAACCGAGCCGGCGCGGATCGAGCAACCCGCGATAGCCCTGGATGTAACCGTCCTCCTCCAGCGTCCGCACCCGACGCAGACAGGGCGGCGGCGATATGCCGACGCGCTTGGCCAGTTCGACATTGGTGATTCGACCGTCGGCCTGGATTTCGCTGAGAATTTTAAGGTCGATTTCGTCAAGATTCTTCGACACGCGGGTCCTGGGCTTGGGGTAGACCGGCAACAGTCTTAGCGCAGCTGCCGCACCTTGCGCAATTTTATTGCGCGTGCGGTGCGCCACTTCGCCCGTCAGCGTGGAAAATTTGCGGATTTGGATTGCAATTCTTGCATGGCTCGCCAGATGTCTTAGACTTGGATTTGACACTTTCGGTGCCCCGCGACGCCTTTCCGGGTGATTTCCGCCCAAGCAACAACCAATTGCCCTTCAGAGAAGGACTCTCCATGCCTGCTGCCGTCCACGCCAAGGTCGTCATCATCGGTTCCGGCCCGGCCGGTTATACCGCGGCGATCTACGCAGCGCGTGCGATGCTGGAGCCGATCCTGATCCAGGGCATCCAGCCCGGCGGCCAGCTCA
>JBDTKD010000594.1:0-8640 GCA_039935515.1 Bradyrhizobium sp. | reverse complement strand
CAACTGCTGGCGACGGTAGTCGAGCGCGATCCAGACTATGAGGATCAGCACCACCGCCACCACCACCAGGTAGGAGGTCACGATAAAGGAGGCATAGGGGCCAAGTGTCATCGCCTTCATGCCGAACGCCGGCTGGCTTGCATCATCTGGGCCTGCGCCATTTGCAAGGTGCGGACCCGCCTGCGCAGAATCTCGTTGCGCATCGCCGCCAGATGCAGCGTGACGAACAGCAGCGAAAATGCCAGCGCCATCACCATCAGCGGAATCAGAAAGGCGCGGTCGAGGGTGGGGCCTCCCATCCGGAATACCGAGGCCGGCTGATGCAGCGTGTTCCACCAGTCCACCGAGAACTTGATGATCGGCAGATTGATGGCGCCGACCAGCGTCAGCACCGCGGCGGCGCGCGCCGCACGCGACGGATCTTCGACCGCGCGCCACAGCGCGATCAAGCCGAGATACATCAGGAACAGGATCAGCACCGAGGTCAGCCGCGCATCCCATGCCCAATAGGTGCCCCACATCGGCCGCCCCCATAGCGAGCCCGTCACCAGCGCGAGAAAGGTGAATGCCGCGCCGATCGGGGCGGCGGTCTTGGCGGCGACGTCGGCCAGCGGATGCCGCCACACCAGCGTGCCGAGGGCCGCCACGCTCATCACGCCCCAGACGAACATCGACAGCCAGGCATTCGGTACGTGGATGAACATGATCTTGACGGTGGCGCCCTGCTGGTAGTCGTCGGGCGCGACCGCCGACTGATAAAGACCGATCAGCAGCAGGATCGCGGTTGCCGCGGCAAGCCACGGCAACAGCCGTGCGGTCAGCGACAGGAACCGGGTCGGATTGGCAAGATCGGTCAGCGTCATGGAGACCCTGATAATCGCTGCGGCCGCGGCAGACAATGCGGCTCGCCCGTTTTCATTTCCGTTTCCGCGAGAATTGATCGCCTAATCCAGTCCTTGTCGCAGGCTCGCCGCGGCCGCGAATGGACCGATCACCAGGCTCGTCAGCGACAGCGCGCACAGGATCGAGAATGGCGTTCCAAACGACAGCGGCCCCGAAATCGCGGCTTGCGACGCCGCCACGCCGAAGATCAGCACCGGGATCGACAGCGGAAACACCAGCACGGCCAGCAACAATCCGCCGCGATGCAGCGTCACGGCCAGGGCCGCGCCGATCATGCCGGTAAAGGTCAGCGCCGGCGTGCCCGCCAGCAGGGTCAGGGCCACGGCGGAGGTCGAACCGGCATCGAGATTGAGCAACAATCCCAGCACCGGTGTCGCGACAATCAGCGGCACGCCGGTGGCCAGCCAGTGTGCCAGCGCCTTGGCGGCGCATGCCAGTTCCAGCGGCGTCCGGCTCATGACGATCAGGTCGAGCGAGCCGTCCTCATGGTCGGCCATGAACAGCCGGTCGAGGGTGAGCAGGCTCGCGAGCAGTGCGCCGAGCCAGAGAATCGCCGGACCGAGCCGCGCCAGCAGCGCCAGATCGGGTCCGACCGCAAACGGCATCAGCACCACCACGGTGAGAAAAAACAGCACCCCGATCAGCGCGCCGCCCCCGACACGGAGCGCGATCCTGATGTCCCGTCGAATCAGGGCGGCCAGCGCGGTCATGCGGAGCCCCCCTTTGAATTCTCATCCGCATGCGGCCTGTGACTGCTCCCATCCCCCTTGTGGGGGAGGGCCGGGGAGGGGGGTAGCCCCAGCAAAGCTGTAGCCGTTTGCGCTTTCTCGTCGCTCAGAGGGTGGGGACCGCCGCGGCGTGATCTGAACCGGCGCGTCGTGCGGTACCCCCCTCCCTGACCCTCCCCCACAGCGGGCGAGGCAACGCAACGAACGGCCCGTCGCCAGGTCACGCCGCGCCTCCCATCCGCAACTCCGTCGCCGGCACCCCGAGCGGCAGGTGGGTTGCGGCGATGACCAGCCCGCCGCGCGCCAGATGGTCGGTCATCAAAGCGGCAAACAGGCCTTGTCCGGCGGCATCGAGCGCGGAGGTCGGCTCGTCCAGCAGCCAGATCGGCCGTGGTGCGGCCAACAGCCGGGCGATCGAGAGCCGTCGCCGCTGGCCCGCCGACAGATAGGCTGCCGGCAAATGCGCGGCGTGATCGAGCCCCATGAGCTGCAGACTCGGTGCCGCATCCGACCCGTCGCCGCCGAGAAAATCCCGCCAGAATGACAGGTTCTCCAGCACGCTCAGCGCGGGCTTGATGGCGTCACGGTGGCCGAGATAATGGGCCTGTTCGGGCAGCGTCAATTCCGCCTCGCCACCCTCGAGATCGATCGATCCGCCGGCCATCGACAGCAGGCCCGCGACCAGCCGCAGCAGCGAGGTCTTGCCGGAACCGTTGGGGCCGGTGACGGCGATCGCCTCGCCCGTGCTGGCTTGGAAATCGAGGCCCGAGAATACTTCCCGGCCGCCTCGCACGCATCTGACGCCGCGTCCCGAGAGCCGCATTTGCCCTTCCGTGGCCTTGCAGAGTGAAGGATACCGCATTGCTGCGGCACGATTGTCGGTGTGGCGACGCCACTGGAAAGATTCTAGAAGTTTCTATAAGCCGGAACTTGATGCAGTACACAGTCCGCGGCTGCAAGCCACCAGAGCAACTCGCTGACGGTGTTATGATACCCTGGCCGGGTACAACGATGAATTGGGATTCCTCACATGACCTCGCTCGACAGCTTCAAATGCCGGAAGACCCTCAAGGTCGGCCGCAAGACCTATGTCTATTACAGCCTGCCCGCCGCCGAGAAGAATGGTCTGAAGGGAATTTCCAGACTTCCTTATTCGATGAAAGTGCTGCTGGAAAATCTTCTGCGCAATGAGGACGGCCGCACCGTCAAGAAGGACGACATCGTTGCATTCTCCAAATGGATGAAGAAACGCGCGCTGGAGCATGAGATCGCGTTTCGCCCGGCGCGGGTATTGATGCAGGATTTCACCGGCGTGCCGGCCGTGGTCGATCTTGCGGCGATGCGCAATGCGATGCAGATGCTCGGCGGCGACGCCGAGAAAATCAATCCGCTGGTGCCGGTCGATCTCGTCATCGACCACAGCGTGATCGTCAACTTCTTCGGCGACAACAAGGCGTTCGCCAAGAATGTGGTCGAGGAATACAAGCAGAATCAGGAACGCTACGAATTCCTGAAATGGGGTCAGAGCGCGTTTTCGAATTTCTCCGTGGTGCCGCCCGGCACCGGCATCTGCCACCAGGTCAATCTCGAATATCTCGCGCAGACGGTGTGGACCCGCAAGGAGAAGATGACGGTCGGCAAGAAGAAGGGCACCTTCGAGGTCGCCTATCCGGATACGCTGGTCGGCACCGATTCGCACACCACCATGGTCAATGGCCTGGCGGTGCTTGGTTGGGGCGTCGGCGGCATCGAGGCGGAAGCCGCGATGCTCGGCCAGCCATTGTCGATGCTGTTGCCGGAAGTGGTCGGCTTCAAGCTCAAGGGACAGATGAAGGAGGGCGTGACCGCCACCGATCTCGTGCTGACGGTGACGCAGATGCTGCGCAGGCAGGGCGTGGTTGGCAAGTTCGTCGAGTTCTTCGGCCCCGGCCTCGATTATCTCTCGGTCGCGGACAAGGCGACCATCGGCAACATGGCCCCGGAATACGGTGCCACCTGCGGCTTCTTCCCGGTCGATGCCGCCACCATCGACTATCTCAAGACGACCGGCCGCAAGGCCGACCGCGTCGCTCTGGTTGTTGCCTACACCAAGGCCCAGGGCCTGTTCCGCACCGCCAAATCGGCCGATCCGGTTTTCACCGAGACCCTGACGCTCGATCTCGGCGATGTCGTGCCTTCGATGGCCGGACCGAAGCGCCCCGAAGGCCGCGTCGCACTGCCGGGCGTTGCCGAAGGCTTCGCCACCGCGATGGCCAGCGAATACAAGAAGGCGGCGGATGCATCCCATCGCTACGCGGTCGCGAACCGCGATTTCGACCTCGGCCACGGCGATGTGGTGATCGCGGCGATTACCTCCTGCACCAACACTTCCAATCCGAGCGTCTTGATCGGCGCCGGGCTGCTGGCGCGCAACGCCGCCGCCAAGGGCCTCAAGGCAAAACCCTGGGTCAAGACCTCGCTGGCGCCGGGGAGCCAGGTGGTGGCGGAATATCTCGCCAATTCCGGGCTGCAGCCCGAACTCGACAAGGTCGGCTTCAACCTGATCGGCTTCGGCTGCACCACCTGTATCGGCAATTCCGGGCCGCTGCCGGAAGAGATTTCGAAGTCGATCAACGATAACGGGATCGTTGCTGCCGCGGTGCTGTCGGGCAACCGCAATTTCGAAGGCCGGGTCAGCCCCGACGTGCAGGCAAACTACCTGGCATCGCCGCCGCTGGTCGTGGTCCATGCGCTGGCGGGCACCGTGACCAGGAATCTCGCGGTCGAGCCGATCGGCGAGGGCAAGGACGGCAAGCCGGTCTATCTCAGGGATATCTGGCCGACCACCAAGGAGATCAACGCCTACATGAAGAAATTCGTGACATCGACGATCTTCAAGAAGCGTTACGCCGATGTGTTCAAGGGTGACACCAACTGGCGCAAGATCAAGACGGTCGAGAGCGAGACCTATCGCTGGAATATGAGTTCGACCTATGTGCAGAACCCGCCCTATTTCGAAGGCATGAAGAAGGAGCCGGAGCCGATCGCCGACGTGGTCGATGCGCGCATCCTGGCGATGTTCGGCGACAAGATCACCACCGACCCTATCTCGCCGGCCGGCGCCATCAAGCTGACCTCTCCGGCCGGAAAATATCTGTCGGAGCATCAGGTGCGTCCGGCCGACTTCAATCAATACGGCACCAGGCGCGGCAATCACGAGGTGATGATGCGCGGCACCTTCGCCAATATCCGCATCAAGAACGTCATGCTGAAGGGCGCCGACGGCAATATTCCCGAAGGCGGCCTCACCAAGCATTGGCCAGACGGCGAGCAGATGTCGATCTACGATGCCGCGATGAAGTATCAGGCCGAGCGGGTGCCACTGGTGGTATTCGCCGGCGCCGAATACGGCAATGGCTCGTCGCGCGACTGGGCCGCGAAGGGAACGCGGCTGCTGGGCGTTCGGGCCGTGATTTGCCAGAGCTTCGAGCGCATCCACCGCTCCAATCTCGTCGGCATGGGCGTGCTGCCGCTAACCTTCGAGGAGGGGGCGTCCTGGCAGTCGATCGGGCTGAAGGGGGATGAGACCGTGACGATACGGGGATTGCAGGGCGATCTGAAGCCGCGCCAGAAGCTGACCGCGGAGATCGTGTCCAGCGACGGCTCGCTGCGGCGCGTCTCGCTGTTGTGCCGGATCGATACCCTCGACGAGCTCGAATATTATCGAAACGGCGGCATTCTGCATTATGTGCTGCGCAGATTGGCGGCGTGATGCCGATTGTGATCGATGGCTCACTGCGAAGTGAGTAGCGAGTGAAGGGGAGGCGGCTTATGAAGAGGCCGCCTTCCGCGGTTCGGGCGGCCGGTGCAATCAGGCGCCGCAAGCGTATCACGGGCGCGCGGGTGGTTTCCCGGTTGCAGAATGACAGCGATGATGGCCTATAACTGCATTTCGCGTTGGTCAGCTGCCCTTGGCGTCTGCGCGGTCGTTGCAGTGGTCGGGCCGGTTCGCGCCGATCCGCGCGCCGTGGTGGAGCTGTTTACCTCGCAAGGCTGCTCGTCCTGCCCGCCGGCCGACAAGATCATCGGGGAGCTCGCCAAGGATCCATCGATCATCGCACTGAGCATGCCGATCGATTACTGGGATTATCTCGGCTGGAAGGACACGCTGGCGGATTCGCGCTTCAGCGCCCGACAGAAGGCCTACTCCCAGATGCGCGGTGATCGCGACGTATACACGCCGCAAGCCGTCATCAACGGATCGGCCCATGTCATCGGCAGCGATCGCGCCGGCATCGAAGGCGCCATCAGCGATACCAAGAAAGCCGAGGGCGTGATGTCGGTGCCGGTGTCGATGACGGTAACCGGCAAGCAAATCAATGTTTCGGTCGCCGCCAGCAAGGACCCGGCGGTTACGCGCGGTGAAGTGTGGATTTGCTCGGTCTCGAAAGCGGTGCCGATTGCGATCGGGCGCGGCGAGAATCGCGGGCGCGAAATAACGTATCACAATGTAGTACGCAACCTGCTCAAAGTGGGCGACTGGACCGGCAGTCCCGCGAACTGGACGGTGCCGCTGGAAAATATTTCACGCGAGGGCGTCGACGCCGCGGCGGTGTATGTCCAGGACGGCAACCGCGACAAGCCCGGTCTGATGCTCGGCGCGGCCTACACAACGCTTCACTGAACCCCCGCCTCGTCATTGCGGATCGCAGCTGTACGCGCGGGCCCCGAAATCGTTAACCATGATCGCGAGTTTGGAGCCCGGGCCTGTACGCCGGGGATGGCGGCTGTGTCGCAGATACGCACTCAGGTGCCGCGCAAACACGGATCTCCCAAAACAAAAAGGACCAACTCTCGTTGGCCCAGTAATGGGTACAAACTATCCTGCGAACAGGCCCGATCCCGACGACCCCGGGGGGCTGGGGGCTGAGGAATCCGGCATCGAAAGGACCGGGCCAACGCAGGATTGTTGTTTCGCAATTCAGCAGGGCAGGCGCTGGGCGGAAGTGGGGCGGTATTATGATTTCCGCTAACGATCCCGTGACGGCTTGTTTCCGGCGTGGGCCGGGTCAGCGGACAGTCTGCCGCATGCGAATCGCGAGGCCGTCGCCACGGCCCCCCTTGCAGCCGCACCCGGTTGGCGCGATCATGTCATGCTTGGCATGCTCCCGAAACGCCTGAAGCCGGTTTCGGAACTCGCCGTGCCCGGGATGAGAGGAGATGCCGCATGAGTTTGATGTCGGAGGATGCCGACCCGAGCGAGAGCCGCGCAGCGGCGCGCAGCGTCGCTGCGAGCCCGCTGCCAGGTCGGGTGATGTTCAATCGTCTCGAGCTCAACCGTATCCTCAATCTGTATGGACGCATGGTGGCCGATGGCGAATGGCGCGACTACGCCATCGATTTTCTGAGGGACCGCGCCGTGTTCTCGGTATTTCGCCGTGCCTCCGAGGTTCCGATCTATCGCATCGAAAAAGATCCGCGGCTCGCGCGCAAGCAGGGCATGTACAGCGTGATCTCGGCGACCGGGCTGATCCTGCGCCGCGGCCATGAACTCGATCGCGTGCTGCTGGCGATCGACCGCAAGCTGGCGGTGGTGTAGCGGCTACGCGTCGTCATTGCGAGGAGCGAAGCGACGAAGCAATCCATGCCTCCGCCTGCCGCGCCATGGATTGCTTCGCTTCGCTCGCAATGACGGCTGAAGGCATCCGGGCTACGGGTTGGCAGGCAGCGTGGTCGCGCTGTCGCCAAGCGCGCGCTGCATCATCACCGTGTCGAGCCAGCGGCCGAACTTGAAGCCGACGCTGGGATGGGTTCCGACCATCTGGAAGCCGCATCTTGTATGCACGCCGATCGATCCGGCATTGGCGGAGTCGCCGATCACCGCAATCATCTGGCGATAGCCGCGCTCTTCCGACTCCGCGATCAGCCGTTGCAGCAATTGCATCCCGATCCCGCGGCGGTGGATCGCCGGCTGCAGATAAATCGAATTCTCCACGGTGAAGCGATAGGCCGGTCGCGGCCGGTAGGCCCCGGCATAGGCATATCCGATCACGCGGCCGTCCGATGCGGCGGCGAGATAGGGATAACCGCCGTCCCGCAGCATGCCAAAGCGCCGGGTCATTTCGGCGAGATCCGGCGGGGTCAGTTCGAACGTCGCGGTGCCATGGCGAACCGCGTGATCGTAGATTTCGGTAATGGCGGGAAGGTCTGCCGCGGTGGCGGGCCTGATTTCGAGCGTGGACATGGCGTGGAGGTTATTTTTGTCGATGCCAAAAGAAAAGCCCCGGCCGACAAGGCCGGGGCTCGAATGGCCCGCCGAAGTGCCGCGGTCAGTCGCGCTGACCGAGCAATTGCAGCAGCAGCGTGAACAGGTTGATGAAATTCAGATACAGCGACAGCGCACCCGAGATCGCCGCCCGTTCCGCCACGTCACCGCCCTGCGAGGCATAGCCGTAGATGTAATCGTTCTTCAGCCGCTGGGTATCCCAGGCGGTCAGCCCGGCAAACACCAGCACGCCGACCAACGACACCACGAACTGCAGTGCCGAACTGGCGATGAACAGGTTGACCAGGCTCGCGATGATGATGCCGAACAGGCCCATGATCAGGAACGAGCCCATGCCGGTCATGTCACGCTTGGTGGTGTAGCCGAACAGGCTCAGCGCGCCGAACGAGGCCGCCGTGATGAAGAACACCCGCACGATCGAGGTGTGGGTGTACACCAGGAAGATCGACGACAGCGAGATGCCCATCAGCGCCGAGAACACCCAGAATAGCAGCTGCGTGGTCGCGGGTTTGAACTTGTTGATGCCGGCCGAAATGGCGAACACCATCGCCAGCGGCGCCAGCATGAACACCCACTTCAGCGGGCTCACGAACATCGCATAGCCGAACGGCGTCAGGTACGAATTGCCGATGCGTGCCGCGGCCCCCGAGGCGTCGCCGGTGACGGCCGCCATGTAGATGCCGAGCGCGGCCAGGCCGGTGATGGCGAGGCCGATCGACATGTAGTTGTAGATCTTGAGCATGT
>JBDTKD010000593.1:0-9321 GCA_039935515.1 Bradyrhizobium sp. | reverse complement strand
CGGGGTCGCTTTCGGGATGGCCAAATCCTTCGCGCAGGATACCGACGCGCAACCCCTTTGCCGGCTTGCCGAGTGCCGCCATATAGTCGCCGGGGCGCGCGGCGATCGTTCGTGTGTCCCAGCCGTCGTGGCCGGCGATGACGGTCAACAGGCGCGCCACGTCTTCGACCGACGCGCACATCGGGCCACAATGATCGACGGAATAGCTGATCGGCATCGAGCCCGTGGTCGGCACCAGGCCCCAGGTCGGCTTCAAGCCATAGACACCGCACCAGCTTGAGGGCGTGCGGATCGATCCACCCTGGTCGCCGCCGAGTGCCATCGGCACCTCGCCGGCCGCGACCAGCGCCGCGCTGCCACCCGAAGATCCGCCGGCGCTATGGGCCGGATTATGCGGATTTCGTATCACGCCCCCGGCACAGGTGTGGCTTGCGCCCGAGAAGCAGAGGTCTTCGCACGCCGCCTTGCCCGCGATGGTGCCGCCGGCTTCGAGGATCCGCGTCACCACGGTGGCATCGAGTTCGGGAACGTAGCCTTCGAGCAATGCCGAGCCGTTCATCATCGGCACGCCGGCCACGCAGATGTTGTCCTTGATCGCGACCTTCTTGCCGCTCAACAGTCCCTCGCTGCCGGTTTTGATATTCGTCTTCCAATACCAGGCCCCAAGGGGATTTTCAGACGCGGAAGGCCGGTATCCGGGTGAGCGCGGCGCGACAGGTGCCAGGGCTGGCGGCACCAGTTCTTCCAGCCGGCCGTAGGAGGCGAGAGGCCCCTTGAAGGCCTGCTGAAAGGCAACAACTTCGTCGGCAGAGAGAACGAGACCGAAATCCGATCCCAGATCATCGATCTGCTCCAGCGTCGGAAGGCGCACTGCCATGCTTCACCCGCTTTTCGTCTCGGCCGACAAACGCGAAAAGCCACCCGTGGCCCGAGAAGGCCCCGAATGGCATCAATGCCGTATCGATGGTCGCGTAGGGTTTACGTTGCAGAGCGAAACCTGGAAGTCGTCGCCCAGACGTCATCGGCTGCGCGAGAACTCTTTCGTCCTGAACGTATTCACGTACGAAGGAGGGGGATTGTGTCTTAGCGCCGCCGGGCTTGTCAATCAGAGGCCGGCACTTTTTTATGCCAGGCAGCCCAAATGACGCGCAACCCCGATCGGCGATAACAGGTGACAGGTCAACCTTATTGCGCTGAGATGACCTGACCCCGCAACGCCCGAGCCTTGCCGATGACCAAGCCGTCGATCCCACTCGGTCTCGTCTTTTCCCGAACGGGCCCCTACGCCATGATGTCGGGCGAGATGCAGAAGAGCGCGTTGATGGCGGTCGATGAGATCAATCAGAGCGAGGAGTTCGATTTCAGCTTTGCTCCGCACTGGCGCGATCCCGGCGGCGTCGTCGCCGCCTACCATACCGCATGCGACGACCTCATTCGCGAAGAGCAGGTGGAGCACATCGTCGGCTGCTACACCTCGGCGTCGCGCAAGCAGGTCATTCCCATCGTCGAACGTACCGAACGGTTGCTCTGGCATCCGGCACGATATGAGGGGTTCGAAAGCAGCGACAACGTGATCTATGTCGGCGCGGCGCCCAATCACACCGTCGTGCCTCTGGTGCGGCACATGCTCGAACACATTTCCAGCGACGTGTTCTGCATCGGCTCCAACTATGTCTGGACCTGGGAGACCAACCGGGTCATCCGGGAAATCGTGACCAGCGCCGGCGGCCGCGTCCTCGCTGAGCGCCTGCTCGAGCTTGGCGAGACCTCGGTGGATCACATCGTCAGGGAAATCATCGAACGAAAGCCTCCCGTGGTGTTCAATACGCTGGTCGGACGGTCCAGCTATGTCTTCATGCGCGCGCTCCACCGGGCGACGGCGCGTACGGGACTGGTGATCCCCGTGTTGAGCTGCAGCCTGTGCGAGCCCGAGCTCAAGCTGATCGGGTCGGAAGCCTCCGCGGGATGCATCACGTCGTCCGCCTATTTCGAGGCCATCGCCCGGCCCGAAAATCGCGCATTCGTCGCCCGCTGGAAGGCTCGCCACGGCGAGGACAGCCATCCTTCCGTGGATGGGCAATCGACCTATGTCTGCGTCATGCTGCTGGCCCGTGCCATCCGCCGCGCCGGCACCGCCGACGTCAATGCCGTCCGTCGTGCTGCGGCAAATCATCGCTACGATTCTCCGCAAGGCCCGGTCTGGGTGGATCCGGACAACAATCACTGCTTCCTGACCCCCCGTCTGGCGCGCGCGGCGCATGATGGTCAGTTCAGGATCTTCTGGGAGGCGGATGCCCCGGAGCGGCCCGACCCCTATCTTTCGCACCTCGATCTGGCGGCGATTGGCGCGAGGCTCGAGATGAGCCATGGTACGAAACGGTCAAACCACCTGCGTGTCGTGAAATGACCAGGTCATCGCCCTTCTCCGTCCGTGGCCGTCGCGCCCTCCTGCTGGTGAGGGACGAGCGCGAGATTGCGATGCTGCGTCGTCAGCTCGGTCGGCTCGGCATGACGGTCCTGGAAACCGACCCGGGTCTGATCACATCTGCAGAGGAGCCCATTGACGTGATCGTTCTGGACGCCGACAGCATTCCGATCAAGAGCGGCCCGGCGGCGGCCCGGAAGATCGATGCACCGATCGTCGCGCTGATCGGAACCGAGACGCCGAGCCGTCTGAAATGGCTGCTCGACCTGCAGCCCGCTTCATTTCTTGTCAAGCCGTTGCGCTCGTCGGGAATTTACACGGCGCTGGTCGTCGCCTTCGATGCGGCGCAGCGGCGCAGCGACGAAGCCGCCCATGTCGAGCGGCTCGAGGATCGCATTCGTTCCCGGCGCGTCGTCTTCGCGGCGGTCCTTCATGTCATGCGCAGCCACGCGCTTTGCGAAGAGGACGCATTTGCGCTGATCCGGCAGACGGCGATGCGCTATCGCACGACGATCGAGCAGTTGAGTGCGGAAATCGTCGCGCTCGGCGGCATGCCGAACCGCACGTCGCGGACCGCCTGATTTAGGGCGTGGACTTTATTAACGTTGCAAGCCGTGTCCGCCTTCGGGGTGCAAGGCGGAACATTGTGCTCAGCCTTGAGCCTTTCCGCTTTTGACCACCCAAAGGTCGGGCGGGCGATTCGACCGGCCCTGATTTGGGAGATGTGAGGCGGTTCACATTCGAATGTCGCGGTTCAAGCTATTGGGACGTCATACCCGTTTGAGGAAGGCCTCAATTGGCTTGTTCCATTGCTGCGGTATGGTAAGTTACACTGGCTAGTTTATAGTTTTCGCGAAAAATCGTTGCGCGCCTGACACTGTCGTTTGCGGTCTGAGGAGACCGAATCCGGGCCATGGGCGAAATTAGGGATTTTAAATCGAGCAAGAGCGGCAAGCCCCCGCAAGACTCATCGCGACGTCTTGCTGCGATCGTCGCTGGCGATATCTCGGGCTACAGCCGGCTGATGGAAATCGATGAAGAAGGAACGCACGGTCGCGTGAAGCGGATCGAGCGCGGCCTCATCGAGCCCAGCATTGCAGGGCATCATGGACGGCTCGTCAAAACCACCGGCGACGGTTTTATTGCGATTTTCGACAGTCCTGTCGAAGCCGTGCGGTGCAGCATCGTCATCCAACAAGACATGGTCGGACGCAACGCATCGCTGCCCAAGCATCATTGGATTGAGTATCGGATTGGCGTCAACCTCGGCGACGTCATCGTTGCGGATGGCGACGTCTATGGTGATGGAGTCAATATTGCTTCGCGTCTTGAGGGTATTGCCGAGCCTGGCCAAGTTTTCATCTCAAGCGGCATTTACGAGCAGATCAAGCACAAGCTGGTTTGCGGATATGAGTCGCTCGGAGATCGCAAACTTAAGAACATCGCCGACCCGGTGAGGGTCTACCGCGTGCTTCCGGATCCGACCGCCTTCAACAGATCCCGAAAGCGACGCGAGAATATTCTGATTTTCCTGTTGAGCGTGATTTTGCTCGTCGTCGGAGGCGGTGCCCTTTGGTATATATTTTGGCAACCGCATGGCAAGGTAGCGGATCGAGCGTCAGGGCCGGTTTCCCGGGAGATCCCGAAGGAACTCTCAGCGCCGCCGCCCAGCGTAAAACAAGCTGCGCCACTACCTCAGCCTTTGCCTCCGGCATCGCCTACCGCCCCGCAATCGTCACCCCAAATCCAACCCGCTCCTTTGGTCGCCCCGTCAGCAAAACAAGCAGCATCGCAACCTCAGCCCGCTCCTGCAACACCGCTGACCTCTGCCGTCCGAGAACCGGAGATGAACTTGCTTCGCGGCGGCAGCTTCATTATGGGCAGCAATGACGATCTCACGGAGAGGCCAACCCACCAGGTCACGATCAGGCCGTTCGCGATCAGTCAGTATCCGATTTCCGTTCGCGAATGGAACGAATGCGCCGTAGCGAAAGCATGCGCGTTCGTGGCAACCGGCAAGGATGACGCGCCGATCACGAACGTAAGCTGGAGCGATGCCAAGCAATTTGCTGCTTGGCTCGCGGCAGCAACGCGAAAGGCATATCGGCTTCCAAGCGAAGCCGAATGGGAATATGCCGCCCGTGGCGGTACGCAAACAAAGTACTGGTGGGGTGACCAGTTTCAATTCGGAATGGCCAATTGCAAGAACTGCGCCGACGTCGCGGCCGCCGATCAACCAGTTAAGGTCGGCAGTTTTAGGCCAAATCCTTTTGGGCTGTATGATATGGGTGGCGGCGTCGATCAGTGGGTAGAGGATTGTTGGCACAGGAATTATCAGGGCGCCCCATCGGACGGTTCACCGTGGGTCGAGAGCGACTGCGGGTCGCATGTCATTCGGTCAGGGTCATGGAAGAACGATGCGCGCTATGCGCGCCCGGCGAACCGCGATAGTTATGACACGGACGTTCGATATCCGACTCACGGATTGCGAGTCGCTCTGTCTCCCTAAAAGCTTCAGAGGAGGATGTTCATGAAGATGGCCCCGCTTATCGTGCTATCGGCGGCGCTGCTGTCTGCGTCGTGCGCTGCCCACGCTCAAGGGAAGCCCGCGCCAAAGGATGCGGTTTTGTATTTTATTTGGCCGCACGACGGCGCGACGATTAAAGGCGCATTCTGGTGTCGCTTCGGTCTGCGGAACATGGGCGTCACCCACGCGGGGGACGATTTTCAGAACAGCGGCCATCACCATTTGCTAGTCGACGTGAATGAACCACTCGACCGCAACGAGCCGATTGCGCAAGACAAGACCCATCTTCATTTCGGAGCCGGTCAAACCGAGGGGCGTATAGAGCTGCCGCCCGGTAAACACACACTCCAACTGGTGTTGGGGGATGCCAAGCATTATCCGTTCAACCCGCCGCTTGTTTCAGATAAAATAACAGTTAGGATCAAGTAATATAAGACGGGCTCGATTGTGGTTCTCATTATTTAGATTCAATGAGGCTGGGCCTTCACCCAACCCAACCCGACGCGTCGCCGACTCGACATGCTGTTGCCGTGCCATGACGAGCTTAAAGTTCTGGCGGTCCGAACGGGGAGGCCCAGGCGTGGGCCACGGTCGCCCAGGCCACGAGAGCTGTCCCCCCAAACAAGAAGCCCGGCTCTTGGCCGGGCTTCTGTTCATTCAGTGGCGCTGATGGCCGGGAGGACCTCCAGTGGGACGGCCGCCGCTAACATGGGGACCGGCGCCGATGTGAGGGGCGCCGCCGCCACCCACATGTGGCATCGCGGGCGCTGCACGTGGCGCGCCCATTTGCGCGTGTGCGTTCATCGGCGGGCCACCGACTCGGCGGCCGACGTTCGGCTGCGCGATATGTGCGGGCACCGTCCGCCGCGCCGCCGGTGCGGCGGAGAAGCGGGTTGCTTCATGCCGGCGGACCATCGGCTGCTGCGTGCGAGGGAAGGTTCGGTTCGCGCCGTTCACATGCGCCATTCGTCCTCGGGTGGCTTGGACACCGCGAACGGTGGCCAGACTCGGGTGGCGGGTTACGCCTGGCCCGACCCTGGTGCGTGTCCGTCCTTCGGTAACGGCCGTGCGCCTCTCGGTTCTGCCGAGGCGGGTGGACCGATCGGTCGTCGGCATCCTGGTTGCGAAGCGGGCGTGCGATTGCCAATAGCTACTCCAATGGGCACGGCGGTGATACCAGGGCCGCCCCGAATAGTAGCTCGACCAATAGGAACTCAGCACGAACGGTACAACGGGAACGTCGATGACATCGACATAGTCGGGCAGATAAACGTAGCGGTTGCGGTAGAGGTATTCGAGATATTGCGATGAAACCCAGCCGCGATCGCCAGACCAGCTCACGTCGCACCACGCGTCGCCCCTGAGACAGCCATGGATGTTGACGTGGGTGCCTTGGGGAATGCGGTCGACCATCGGAAAGGCTGGGCCCGGCCCCGCCCTCAAGCCGACCGAGGCGGTGACAATTCCCGGCGCCGCCAGCGCAGCGGTTGGCGTCAGTAACATGGCTGCAACGAAAACTCCTTTGAGTTTCATGGCGAGTTCCTCCTCAAGGAGACGGAACGCGGCGACGAGACAAGAGTTCCGTGACAGATCATCGCACTAGCCGAAACGTGAAGTTGCCAAGGAGCAAGCGTACGCCTGCGTCTGCTGAGTTTCCCGGATGTCCTTTTGAATCCGCTGCGCTTCGTGCCATAGGATTCATTGCTGCCGCCGCAGCGAAGAAGGCGCCCATATCGAGCGGCTCGAGGATCGTATTCGGTCCCGACGCGTCGTCTTCGCCGCGGTGCCTCATGTCATGCGCAGCCGGCGCTTTGCGAAGAGGACGCATTTGCGCTGATCCGGCAGACGGCAATGCGCTATCGCACGACGATCGAGCAATTGAGTGCGGAAATCGTCGCCCTCGGCGGCATGCCGAACCGCCGCTCGCGGACCGCGTGATCAATAGCGTCTTCGAGCGAAGTGAGTACCGGTTCGCGTGAAGAAAACGCGTCAAGACAACAAACTACAATTTCGACCTCAATGGCTTCATCCTTCGAGACGCATCGCTTCGCGATGCTCCTCAGACTGAGGACTCAGACCCTCATGGTGAGGAGCCGCGCTTTGCGCGGCGTCTCGAACCATGAGGCCCCGGAAGAAGCGACAATGATTTGCGTGAACCGGAAAAACGCTTTACGCCAGATCGCCGACGCGCTGGACGCCGGCTGCGGCCATTGCCTGGTGGGCGGTTTCGAGCGACCCCGCCAGATCGATCGCCCTGCAGCCCGCTTCGAGCAACACCGCCTCGAAGCCAAGCCGGCGAGCGTCGATCGCGGAATAATAGACACAGAAATCGGTGGCGAGCCCGGTCAGAAAAATGCGTCGCATGCCGCGCTCGCGAAGATAGCCCGCCAGACCTGTCGGTGTGCACCGGTCATTTTCGTAGAATGCGGAATAGGAATCGATTTCCGGCCGGAAACCCTTGCGGATCACCAGCTCCGCCCGGTCGGTTTTCAACATCGGATGAAAGCCGGCGCCTGACGTTCCCTGCACGCAATGATCGGGCCACAGCGTCTGCTGGCCATAGGGCATGGTTACGCTTTCGAACGGCGCCGAACCCGGATGGCTGTTGGCAAAGGAGTTGTGGCCCGGCGGATGCCAATCCTGGGTCAGCACCACATGGTCGAAGCGTTCCGAAAGCCGGTTGATGACCGGCACAACCGCGTCGCCGGCGGTAACCGCGAGCGCGCCGCCCGGGCAAAAATCGTTTTGAACGTCGATGACGAGCAGCAAATCGCCGCTGGACCTGGTCTGCATCTGCACCTGCGTCAGGATTTGGCTTTCAAACTCGAGCGGTCAATACCAAACAGGCCGGCAGATGGCAAACGCATCTGGCGCAACTTCCACCTCAACGGCTTCATCCTTCGAGACGCATCGCTTCGCGATGCTCCTCTGGATGAGGACTCAGACCCTCATGGTGAGGAGCGCGTCTTCGCGCGTCTCGAACCATGACGCCGGCTCCGCTCGAGCTGCGGGTATGCTGGGCTCGCAATTTATTTCGAGCGGCAACAATAAGTCGGACATTTCCTGGCATCCGGACTTGTTTTCTGGATATACTCATCCGAAATCACGCCCTCATCCGGGTCATTAACAAGGAGAGCCGACCGTGTACGAGGCACCCGCTATCATCGGTACCTGCATCAACTGCATCGCGCCGGGAAGCCTGGTTGCGACGCTCGCGCTGATCCTGATCGGAGCCGGCGTCGCGCTGACCGCAGAGCGGCGCAAGCTGATCCGCGCGCGTCGATAAGGGATCGCGAAAACGCCGCCAGGGCGGCAATTGCCCCGCCATCTGCTATTCAGGCGGGCTGCAGACCGAAGATCAGCGCTTCCGAAGTGTCGGCATGGTCCAGCTGATCCAGCCGCCTCGATAGCGCGGCGATCGTCGCGTTCAGGTTCTGCTTCCGTAGATCCATGGCTCTCGCCGTGGTCGGATAGGCGTAGTGCCGCGGATCGCGAACCCGGGAGGTTTGCAGTTCGGCTGCGATATTGGCGTCGAGACTTGCGACCTCCCGATTGAGCGAGGCGATCATCGATCGGATTTGTGAGGCCTCGCGCCAGCGGGATTCGATCGCCTTCAGCTCCCGGCGGATATCACGGATCGGGCGTGGCCGGTCCTGCGACCGTTCCGAACGGCGGTTTGCACGCTGGGTCGTCTCAAAATAGGTCTGTTCGGTCATGTTTCGCTCCGCTCTGGTACAGCCACGGGCTCTTGTGGGCTTGCATGACAGGCGAGCAGCAAGAAATCTGCCAACCGCAGCGGCCAAACGAACCGCCGCCCAGTGGGCGGGCGGCCAATTCTTGCCGGACGGGTAGGGCGGCGTGCCGCGCGCCATCAGGCCGCCGCCTCGCTCGGAATTATCGTTTTTGCACGCATTTCTAACAATTCCGCACAACCCATTATGCGTGGCTTCCGGCTGCGGATCGTATCGGAGATAAGCGGAATCGCGACGTGCATTTCTTGCCCTGTCCCGGTTGTTTCAAAAGCGGTCGCAAACAAGGCGTGCGACAAGTCGGGACCGAGGTGAGGCGGCTGCGAAACAGGAGCGCGCTTCGTGTCGATCTGCCACGGCAACAATCTCACGGTGGACACCCTCGGTGATCCCTGTCGTGAGAGCTATCCCAAGCTGCCCCGGTTCCGCTCATGACATCCGGAACGCTCGCCCCTGCATGTCGGGCAATTGCGGCCGATGGTGCCAAGGTCGTGCGGCGGCGCTACCAGGACATCGAAGCGCAAGCGGCGAGTATTGCCGGACACCAGCAAACCTACACCCAGCTCACGCGGGGCCGCTTTGAGGGCGGGCTGGAATCCTATGTCGTCTCCGATCGGGCG
>JBDTKD010000592.1:0-4029 GCA_039935515.1 Bradyrhizobium sp. | reverse complement strand
GGCGTGAAACTGGAAATCGCCGAACGCGATTTGCTCCATCTCGCGGTAAGACGAATGGTAGTCGATCCAGTCTTCGTCGCGGCCGAAACGGTCGCGCGGATGCAGCAGCGGCGGATGCTTGTCGGCGGCTTTCGCCAGTTGATCGAGCCGGCCGCCCGCCAGCGCCCCGAGTCGATGGAAATGCGGTTCGAGCCGCCGAAAATCGTCCGGCGCCAGATAGAGCTGCAGCAGATCGCGCAGGCCGCGATCGATCAGGTAGAAGTTCAATCCAGCGCAATCCGGCGCAAGATGATCGGGTCCGCGGCCGAGGTCCGGCGCCGCGGCGATGTCGAGCGATGTCGGAGCGTGAGGCGCGTGCATGTCTGACCCCGTGTCGGATCGTGCACGGCCCCTGAGGCGCCACCGGTGGTGGGCGCATCATCGCCGTGCACCGGACAAGTATCGCTTTCCGGCCAGCGATTACAACATGATTGAACGACGCGGCGATTGAATCTGTGCCACCACAACGCGGCCGTGACGCGCGGCGGCCGAACGCACAAATATTTCGCTTGATCGGGGCCGCTTCTTGAACAGACTGGTGGCCGATCTGATCTTGATCCAGCCGCCGCGATCGATCGCAGTGATGAGCGCCGGGGATGCAGTTGGGCGCGGCAGTGAAATCCGAGAGTTTGGCTCAAATGGTCATCTTCAAACCGCTTTCGTTCTGGGTCCTCAATGCGTTGGCCGTTGGGCTGGCGGTCACCCTGTGCGGCTGCAGCGACAAGCCGGTGCAGCCCGCTGCGGCGGCTCCCGCGCCGGTCACCGTGGCGCAGCCGGTTAAGCGCACGGTCACCGATTGGGACGAATTCACCGGCCGGTTCGAAGCGGTCGAAGAGGTCCAGGTCCGCGCCCGGGTCGGCGGCTTCGTCACCAGCGTCGAATTTCGGGACGGCGCCTTCGTCAAGGCCGGCGATCTCTTGTACGTGATCGATTCCCGTCCTTTTGAGGCGGTCGCCGAGCAGGCCGAAGGCCAACTCGCTGACGCGCGAGCCAAGGCCGAGCTCGGCAAGCGCGAACTCGACCGCGCGCTGACCCTGAATCAAACCCAGGCGGTCGCGGACTCGATTGTCGACCAGCGCCGCCAGACCTTGCAGGCGGCCAATGCGGCGATCTCGCAGGCCGATGGCGCGCTCAAGGCCGCCCAGCTCAATATCGAATTCACCCATGTACTGGCCCCGATCAGCGGCAGGGTGAGCCGTCATCTGGTCAGCGTCGGCAATCTGGTGCAGGGCAGCGACAGTGGCGCGACGCTGCTGACCTCGATCGTGTCGCTCGATCCGATCTACATCTATTTCGATATGGACGAGGCAACCTATGTCAGAAACAACCGGCTGTATTTCGAGGGCAAACGCCCGAGTTCGCGCGACACGCCGAATCCGGTTCAGGTGACGCTGACCGGCGAGACCAAGCCGTCGCATGACGGCAAGATGGATTTTGTCGACAACCGAATGGATGTCTCGACCGGCACGTTGCGCGGCCGCGCGGTGATCCCGAACAAGGATTACTCGATCCTGCCCGGACAGTTCGGCCGTGTGCGGCTGATCGGAAGCTCGCCCTACCAGGCCCTGCTGATCCGGATACGGCGGTCGCCACCGACCAGTCGCGCAAGATCGTTTTCGTGGTCAAGGACGACGATACGGTCGAGGCCCGCGCCGTCACGCTCGGGCCGCTCGACGATGGGCTTCGCGTCATCCGCGAAGGGTTGAAGCCGGAAGACCGCGTCATTGTCGATGGGCTGCAGCGCGCGCGCGTCGGGGCCAAGGTCAGTCCGCAGGCCGCCAAGGCCGCGCCAGCCGGTGGCAAGACATGAATCTCGGCCGGCTTTCCATCAACCAGCCGATCCTCGCGATGGTGCTGTCCATCGTGCTTTTGATTGTCGGCGCCATCGCCTACACCACGTTGCCGGTTGCGGAATATCCGCAAGTCGTGCCGCCGACGGTCGTCGTCACGGCGCAATATCCGGGCGCATCGGCGCAAACCATTTCCGATACCGTCGCGGCGCCGATCGAGCAGCAGATCAATGGCGTCGAGGACATGCTGTATCTCTACAGCCAGGCGACCTCGAACGGCCAGCTCACGATCACCATCACGTTCAAGCTCGGCACCGACCTCGACAAGGCGCAGGTGCTGGTTCAGAACCGCGTCGCCATCGCCCAACCGCAATTGCCGGAGGAGGTGCAGCGCAACGGCGTTGTCACGCGCAAGAACTCGCCGGACATCCTGATGGTCGTGTTCATGCTGTCGCCGGACGACACGTTCGACCAGCTTTACATCAGCAACTACGCGCTGCTGCAGGTCCGCGACCAGTTGCTGCGGCTCGATGGCATCGGTGACATCCAGATTTTCGGCGCGCGCGATTATTCCATGCGGCTGTGGCTCGATCCGGACAGGATCGCTTCGCTGGGCTTGACCGCGGGCGACGTGCTCACCGCGATTCGCGCGCAAAACCTGCAGATCACCGGCGGCCAGCTCGCGGGCCCGCCAATCGCCGATCGGGCTTTCCAGCCAAACCTCGTTTTCACCGGGCGGCTGAAGAATGCCGGAGAGTTCGAGAACATCCTGATCAAGGCCGGCGCCGATGGCCGCACCGTTCGGCTGCGCGATGTGGCGCGGATCGAACTCGGGGCGCTGGACTACAGCACCAACAGCTTCCTGCTGCGCAAATCAGCCGTCGCCATGCTGGTGACCCAGCGTCCCGGATCCAACGCGCTCGCCACCGCCAGGCGCATTTCCGACACCATGGTCCGGCTCAAGGCCGGTTTCCCCCGTGGGCTCGATTACAATATCGGCTACAACCCGACCGAATTCATCGCGCAATCCGTCAGCGAACTGATCAAGACCATTTACGAGGCGATGGTCCTCGTCGTTATCGTCGTGCTGGTGTTCCTGCAGGGGTGGCGGCCGGCGATCATTCCGATCATCGCCATTCCGGTGTCGCTGGTGGGCACCTTCGCCGCCATGGCCGCGCTCGGCTTCGCCATCAACAATTTGACCCTGTTCGGCCTCGTGCTCGCGGTCGGCATCGTGGTCGACGACGCCATCGTCGTGGTCGAAAACGTCGAACGCCATCTGCGTGACGGCATGAGCCGGCGCGATGCGGCGCTGAAGACGATGGAGGAGGTCGGCGGCGCGCTGGTTTCGATCGCGCTGGTGCTGTGTGCGGTGTTTGTTCCGACTGCGTTTCTCGGTGGCATCTCCGGCCAGTTCTTTCAGCAATTCGCCATCACCATCGCGGTGGCGACGGCGATTTCCTGTTTCTGCTCGCTGACGCTGTCGCCGGCGCTGGCCTCGCTGATCCTGCAGCCGCATGCCGAGAAGCGGCCGCCGGCGCGCTGGAATTTGATCGGGCGCGGCTGGCAGACGTTTTCAGCCGCCTTCAACCGCGGCTTCGACCGGCTGTCCCATTTCTATGCAGGCGCCGCCGGTTTCGTGATCCGGCATTCGGTGGCGATGCTGCTGGTCTATCTGGTGCTGATCGGCAGCGCCGGCTGGCTGCTCGCCACCACGCCGCAAGGCTTCATTCCGGCCCAGGACCGCGGTTATGTGATCGTTTCGGCGCAGCTGCCGGGCGCGGCCTCGCTGGCACGCACCACCGAGATCGTCCGGCAGATCGAGAAGATCGCGCTCGACACACCCGGCATCGTCCGCGTCGCGGCGTTCGCCGGGCTGTCCGGCGCGACCCGCACCCAGGCGAGCAATGCCGCGGCGCTGTTCCCGGTGTTCGAAGAGCCCGAGGTGCGCCTGAAGAAAGGTCTGACCGCGGCTTCGATTACCGGCGAATTGCGCAAGCGGCTAGCCAGCATCGAGGGCGCGTTCATCATCGTGATTCCACCGCCGGCGGTGCCCGGAATCGGTACCGGCGGCGGCTTTGCCATGCGCTTCAGGACCGCCAGGGCCGCGGGCCGGAACTGTTGGCCGCGGCCACCGACGAGCTGGTTACGGCCGCGCGCAAGGCGCCGGGCCTGACTTCGGTGTTCTCGCCGTTCACCG
>JBDTKD010000591.1:0-12050 GCA_039935515.1 Bradyrhizobium sp. | reverse complement strand
ACGTCCTGCGATGCCTGCATGAACAGCCGCGCGCCCTCGACCTTTTCGAGTTTGGGACGCAGCCGGGCGATGATCTGCTGGGCGCTTGCCTTGCGTTGGTCGCGCGGTTTCAGCGTGATGAACAGGTTACCGTTGTTGCCGGCCCGGCCGCTGCCACCGATCGCCATGGCGACACTGGCGACGTCAGGGTCGGCCTGCACGATCTTGCCCAGGGTCTCCTGCTTATTCTCCATGGCGGCGAAGGAAATGTCCTGCGCGGCTTCGGACGTCGCGGTGATCAGTCCAACGTCCTGTTGCGGGAAAAAGCCCTTGGGAATGACGATGAACAGATAGACCGACAACGCCAGCGTCGCGAAGAAGATCGCGAGCGTCGTCAATCGCCAGCGCAGGGCGAGGTCGAGGCCGCGCTCGTAGCCCCGCAGCATCGCGTCGAAACCGCGCTCGCTCCACTGATAGAACCAACCGTGGCTGGTTTCGCCGTGGGCGCGCAGGAAGCGCGACGCCATCATCGGCGTCAGCGTCAGCGACACCACCATGGAGACGAAGATCGTCATGGCGAGTGTCACCGCGAACTCGCGGAACAGCCGTCCGATGATGCCGCCCATCAGCAACAGCGGGATCAGCACCGCGACCAGCGAAACGCTGATCGACACGATGGTGAAACCGATTTCGCGGGCGCCCTTGAACGCCGCGGCGAGCGGCTTCTCGCCGTCCTCGATATAACGGGTGATGTTTTCCAGCATCACGATGGCGTCGTCGACCACGAATCCGACGGCGATGGTGAGCGCCATCAACGACAAATTGTCGAGGGTGTAGCCGAATATCCACATCAGCGCACAGGCGCCGAGCAGCGCCAGGGGCACCGTCACGGCGGGAATGACGGTGGCCCAGAAGCTGCGCAGGAACAGGAAGATGACCATCACGACGAGCGCAATGGTCAAAAGCAGCGTGAACTGAACGTCGGAGACCGCGGCGCGAATGGTCTGGGTGCGGTCGCTGATGACTTCGATCTTGATCGCCGGTGGAATCGCGGCGACCAGCCGCGGCAGCATCGCCTTGATCTTGTCGACGGTGTCGATGACGTTGGCGCCGGGCTGCTTGTAGACCACCAGGAATACGCCGCGCTTGCCGTTGGCCCACGCCGCCTGCTTGGCGTCTTCCGGACCGGTCACCGCCTGGCCGATATCGCGGATCCGCAACGGGCCGCCATTGCGGTAGGCGACGATGACGTCGTTCCAGTCCTTGGAGTCCAGCAATTGATCGTTGGCATAGATGGTGTAGGCGCGGGTGGCGCCGTCGATATTGCCCTTCGGACTGTCGACGGTCGTGATCGCAATCTGGTTGCGGACATCCTCCAGCGACAGGCCCTTGGCGACCAGCTTCGCGGGATCGACCTGGATCCGGACCGACGGTTTCTGCTGGCCGCCGATCGTCACCTGCGCGACGCCGGAAATCTGGCTGATCTGCTGCGCGAGCTGGGCATCGACCGCGTCGCTCACCGTTGTCAGCGGCAACGAGTCCGACGTCGCCGACAGCAGCAGGATCGGCGAGTCCGCCGGGTTGACCTTGCGATAGGTCGGCGGCGAGGGCAGGTTCTTCGGCAACTGGCCGCTGGCTGCGTTGATGGCGCCCTGGACGTCGTTGGCGGCGCCGTCGATGCTGCGGTTGAGGTCGAACTGGATGGTGACGGCCGCGGTCCCCAGATAGCTCGTCGAGGTCATCTGGGCGATGCCGGGAATCTGCGCGAATTGCCGCTCCAGCGGCTGCGCCACCGAGGACGCCATGGTTTCCGGACTCGCGCCCGGCAGTGTCGCGGTGATCTGGATGGTCGGGAAGTCGACCTGCGGCAGCGGGGCGACCGGCAGCAGCGGATAGGCGACGAGGCCGACAAAGAGAATGCCGGCCATCAGCAGCGAGGTGCCGACGGGATAGCGAATGAACGGTGCCGAAATGCCGTCGCTCATTCCGGCTGGACCCTGGACTGCGCGGCCTCCGAACTCGCCACCGCCGTGGTGACGAGGGTGCCGGGCGAGACCTTGTACTGGCCCGCCGTGATCACCTGCTGCCCCGGCGACAGCCCTTCATCGACCACCGAACGCCCGTCGATCGACTGACTGACCTTGACCTTGTGCAACTCAGCCTTGTTGTCCTGATTGACTGAATAGGCATAGAGGCCGTCGACGCCGTGCTGGATCGCGTCGTCCGGAACCACCGTGGCATCCTTCAGCGTCTTCACCAGCAGCCGGGTCGAGACCGACTGGCCCGGCCACAAGGCGTGGTTCTTGTTGTCGAACACCGCCTTGAGGCGGATGGTGCCGCTGGTGGTGTCGACCTGATTGTTGACCACTGCGAGCGAACCCTCCGCCAGTGGCTTCTTGCCGTCGGTCGTGATCGCGATCACCTTCAGCGGCTGACGGGCCTGCGCCTCGTTGATATAGGGCAGCTGCTCTTCTGGCGCGGTGAAGATCACGGCGATCGGCTCGATCTGGGCGATCGTCACGATGGCGGTCAGGCTCGAAGCATTGACGATGTTGCCGATATCGACCTGGCGCAGGCCGGCGACACCCGGGATCGGTGACTTGATAGCGGTATAGTCGAGCTGGGTCTGCGCGTTGGCGATGGCGGCATCGTCGGCGGCGATCTGCGCGGTCAATTGCTGCACGGTCGAGCGCTGGGTGTCGGTCTGTTGCTTGGTCGCAAATTCGCCGAGCTTGGTGTAGCGCTGCAGGTCCAGATTGGCGTTGGCGAGGTTGGCCTCGTCCTGCGCTTTCTTGGCCTTGGCCTGGTCGAGGGCGGCCTGGTACGGCCGCGGATCGATTTCGACCAGAAGATCACCCTGCTTGACCAGCTGGCCTTCCGTGAACGCGATCTTGTCGATCTGGCCGTCGACGCGGGTCCGCACCTGCACGGTGTTGAAGCCCTGAACGGTTCCGAGCCCGGTCAGATAGACCGGGAAGTCGGACTTCTGGACTGGCGCAATGGTGACGCGAACGGCATTGCGCGCCGATTTTTTCGCGTTGGCCGCCGCTGTGGCCGCTTCCTGCGCCTGGTGGTACCGCTGCCAGCCGAAATAGCCAGCCGCCGACACGGCGGCGATCACGGCAACCCATACAATCGTTCGCGATTTATTCATGGCAGCCTGTGTCTATTCGAGCCGGCTCGCGGGTTCAAAAATTCAACATGGGGTCTCACGCGGGTTCCCCCAAAGCACAAATATAATATGCGTGCACTTTATGTGTAAACACACTATAACTTGAGAATCCTAAACATTTGGAGAGGTTTGGGAGGGACCGTCAATCTGATGCCGCTCAATCTGAAACGCCAGCTGGTCGCGCAACTTGTCGAAAGCTCGCGGCTGCTGCGCACCTTCATCGATCACCGGGCCAAGGGCCGCGGCACCACCCGCGCGCAGTGGATCGTGCTGTTTCGGCTGCGCGAACAGGAAGGGCTTTCACAGGTCGATCTGGCAGAGGTGCTGGAGCTGCAGCCGATCTCGCTGGTGAGACTGCTCGATCGCCTGGTCGAGCACGGCTTGCTCGAACGGCGGCATGATCCCCGCGACCGCCGCGCCAACCGGCTGTTCCTCACCGCGAGCGGCCGCCAGCTCGTCGACGATCTCGACGGCTTGCGGGACGCCATCGCAGCGGACGTGCTGCGGGATATTCCGGCGGCCTCGATCGAGACCACGCTCGAAACGCTGCGCGACATCAAGGACCGCATCAAGGGTTTTGCCGAGCCCGGCAGCATCGCCGCCAAGTAGCCGCATCTGCCTGATCGAGAGCCGAAGCTTGGCACCGGGCCGCTGCGCCGGACATGTGCCCGCGAAGCGCGAAATTGCAGCGTCAGCTTAGAACGACTCCACATTTCGGCTTGGAACGATTTCAGGCTGCGATTTAGAATGGTTTTGATCTTGATGGATTCAAAAATCCAAAAGCCGTATTCGCGTTGACCACCATTTTCCCGCCCGATACGAACACACCATGGCTTGCTGCGAATTATACGCGTGAGCGGGGTTGATGTGGGTTCAGGGGGCGTTGGGAATGGGCCAGACAAAATTGCCGGAATCGGTGCGTTCGATCGCAACCGTCTCGGTCGGCGAGACCACGAGCGCCAGTTCGGGACGAAGCTTGCTCGCCGCGACCAGCGCCATCGCGATCGCGTCAGCGATGTTCGGCGTGCTCGCCGGCGTGACGCGGGTCGACGCGCAAACCGTGGCAGAGGACAAAGCGGCGAATCCCGGTGCGCAGCTTCCACCCATTCAGGTCACGGCGCCGCAGCAGCAGCACCGCGCCAACAGCACGGCTAGCCCCCGCGCCGATCGCGGCGGGCAGAAGCGTCATCAGCAGGTCGCCCGGCGACCCGAGCCGCAGCAGCAGGCGGCGCCGAAGCCGTTCGCGCAGTCGCAGGACGCGCGCGCCGGCGCGGTGGGTATCTATGCCAACAACACCTCGGTTGCGACCAAGACCAACACCCCGTTGGTCAACATTCCGCAGTCGCTGAGTGTGCTGACAAAGGATTTCATCAGGGATCAGGGCTTTACGAACCTCACCGATGTCACCCGATACGTGCCAGGCGTCGCCGTTCACCAGGGCGAGGGCAATCGCGACGAGCTCGTCATTCGCGGGGTGGACTCCAGCGCCAACTTCTTCGTCAACGGTTTCCGTGACGACGTGCAATACTTCCGGGATTTCTACAACGCGCAAAGCATCGAGGTTCTCAAGGGGCCGGCCGCGCTGACCTTCGGTCGCGGCGCCGGCGGCGGCATTGTCAATCGCACGCTCAAGCAAGCCGATGGCGTACCGATCTATGAAGCCACTGCCCAGACCGGCTCTTACGGCGATCGCCGGTTCACGCTCGACGCCGGCCAGGCCGTCAACGAGAACGTGGCAGTCCGCTTCAATGCCTTTTACGAGGGTAGTGACGCCTTCCGCGACTTCGGCCATCTCGAGCGCTACGGAATCAATCCGACGGTCACGCTCAAGCTGGACGATGATACCTGGCTCAAGCTGAGCTACGAATATTTTCACGACGAGCGCACCTCCGACCGGGGCAATCCCTCGCAATCGCCGGTTGGCGGCGCCACGCGCTTCAATCCCGCGACACCGTTCGCTCCGAACGGCGACCTCTCGGTATTTTTCGGCAGCCCAAGCCTGAATGTCGCGCGCGCCGACGTTCAGACCACGATGGGGATTTTCGAACATGATTTCGGAAACGGCTTGACCGTCAAGAACGGCACGATCTATGCCGATTACAAGAAGTTCTACCAGAATGTGTATCCGGGCAACGGCGCGCTGTCGGGCGCGGTCAATCCCGCCGATACCAGCTTCAATCTCGCGGCCTACCAGCACACCACCAACCGCGACAATTTGTTCAACCAGACCGACTTCGTCTACAAGACCAACACCGGACCGGCGCTGCATACGGTGGCGTTCGGCACCGAGTTCGGCCAGCAGACCGGCGTGGATATCCGCAACACCGGTATTTTCCCGAACGGGACCAACACCATTGCCGACAATCCGTTTGCTCCGACCTATTTCGGACCGGTCACCTTCATCCATCAATATCCGGGCGCTCTTTCGCCGGGCGTCACCAGCCCCGACTCAAACAGCAGTTACCGGCTCAACATCGAATCCGCCTATGCGCGCGACACCGTCGAAATTACCCGCTGGATCCAGCTGATCGGCGGCGCGCGCTTCGATCGTTTCGATATGGCGGCTCTCGACATGAACACCGGCATCCGGCGCGCCCGGATCGATGACAAGGTCTCGCCGCAAGCGGCGATCATCGTCAAGCCGGTGGATACCCTGTCGATCTACACCGCCTACAGCATTTCCTACCTGCCGGCCTCCGGCGACCAGTTCAGTTCACTGAACAACGGCACCTTGATTCTCGAGCCGCAGAAGTTTGAAAACACCGAAGTCGGCGTGAAGTGGAATATCAATCCAAAGCTGTTGTTCTCGACCGCGGTCTACAATTTGAACCGCACCAATCAGCCGATCGCGGACGGCAACAACCCCGGCTTCTTCTTTCCGTCCGGCAGCACCTTGACCAGGGGTTTTGAGGCGAGCCTGGTCGGCTACGTCAACAACGAGTGGCAATCATCGCTTGCCTATGCCTACACCGACGCCAAGATTACCAGTGCCACGTCGACCACCGTTGTTGCCGGCAATCGCGTCCAGCTCGTGCCCTACAACCAGTTCGCGTGGTGGAACAAATATCAGATCACCCCGATGTGGGCCGCCGCGCTCGGCGTGATCTATTTCGGCGACTCCTTTGCCTCGTCGGATGACACCGTGAGGCTGCCGGGCTTTGTCCGTTTCGATGCCGCAGTCTATGCAACGATCAACAAGAACTGGCGCGCACAGCTCAACATCGAGAATATCTTCAACAAGGGCTATTGGGCCTCTGCCGACGCCAACAATAACATCTCGCCGGGCCAGGGACGCACGGTTCGCCTCAAGGCAATCTACCGGTTCTGAAGGAGGCCGCATTTCGCAGGTCACATCGGCGATGCCTTCAGGATCGCATGTTCAAAACGATTTGTAGAATGGATCGGCAGATTGACCTTGAATTGGTCAAGTTACGCGTCATAACCACAATGGCATCGTCACTGGGACGGAGATCGTGTGTTGATGTTTAGAACGATTCTTAAAGCACTGACGGCGCTGGTGATGCTGTCCTTGGTTGCGTCCGCGTCCGCGCAACAGTCGCGCGCCGCTGCGCCGGTTGCACCGCAGCCTCCAGCCGCGGGCCTGCCGTCCGTCCAACCCGCGCCGGTGCCGTCGGCAGTGGCGCCGCCCGCTCCGGTAGCTGCGTCCCCTTCAGCCAGTCAGCCCGCACCGCCGCCGAACCTCGCCGACGTTCCGGCAACCGCCGCCGATGCGCGACCCCTGAAATCGACCGCCCCCGGGCTGCGCGAGCTATCACCATGGTCGATGTTCCTGGCGGCGGATATCATCGTCAAGGCGGTCATGGTCGGGCTGGCGTTCGCCTCGCTGGTGACCTGGACGGTGTTCATCGCGAAGATGATCGAACTGTCGTTCGTGCGGCGCAAGCTTCGCGCGGCGCTCGCCAGGATCAGGGACGCGAGGTCGCTCGCGGAAGCGCAGTTTTCACTGGGCGCCAAGGACAGCGTGCTGTCGGCATTGCTTGGTGCCGCGATGGGCGAGGCGCGGTTGTCGGCGGGAATTTCCAGCGACGACGGCATCAAGGAACGCGCGGCGTCGAGCTTTGCCGAAATCGTTCGCGCCGAGGGGAGGCGGATCCGCACCGGCATGGGGCTGCTCGCCAGCATCGGGGCGACTTCGCCGTTCGTCGGGCTGTTCGGGACCGTATGGGGCATCATGAACAGCTTCATCGGCATCTCGAAATCGCAGACGACGAATCTGGCCGTGGTGGCCCCGGGTATCGCCGAAGCGCTGCTCGCGACCGCCTTCGGTCTGGTCGCGGCGATCCCGGCGGTCATTATCTACAACCACTTTGCGCGCGTGACCAAAGGCTATCTCGAACTGGTCAGCCGCTCGTCGGGCGCGGCGGCGCGGCTGTTGTCGCGCGATCTCGACCGCACCCATGGCGGCGCGCATTCGCGCGCGGCGGAGTAGGCGATGGCGGTCTCGATCGCAGATACCGATCTCGACGATGACAGCGATTTCGCGGAAACCCATGAGATCAACGTCACGCCTTTCATCGACGTCGTCCTGGTCCTTCTGATCATCTTCATGGTGGCGGCGCCGCTGTCGACCGTCGATCTTCCGATCGATCTGCCGACCTCGACTGCGACCCCGCAGAAGAAGCCGGACAAGCCGATCTATGTCAGCATCAAGCCGGACCTGACGCTGGCAATCGGTGAAACGCCGGTCAAGCGGATCGATCTGATCGGTTCACTCGATGCGGCAGCCGATAGCAATCCGGAGCGGCTGGTGTTCGTACGTGCGGACCGCCTGGTTCCTTATGGCGATCTGATGGACGTGCTGGAACTTCTCCGCAAGGGAAATTACCGGATGAAGTTGGTGGCGCTGGAGGGCGTTGCGGAGGGGGCGGCGCAACCCTCGGCAACCGAAGGCGCAAAGCCCTGAACCATGTCTGAGCTGATACTCGAGCAAAAGCCATCCCGGCGGCTGTGGTTTTTCGCAGCGGCCGTCGCGCTGGCGCTTCATGTCGGCGGCGCTGCGCTGGCGATTGCCCGCATGCCGTCCGAAGACAGTGACGATTCACTTGGGGCGAATGCAATCGAGATTGGGATCGAATTGTCGTCGCCGCACACCGAGACCACCGACCTGCCGCCGGGCCCGGATGCCGACGCCTCGGTCGCCTCGCCGGCGCTCGCCGAGCAGAAGGCCGAGATCAAGCCGACCGATTTGCCCAAGGACACGCCGGACGAGACCGACGACCCCGATCGGGTGGTGACGCAGAATGAATCGAAGAAGCCCCCGGAAGACGAACCGAAGATCGAGACCGTGCAGACCGCGGCTTCGCAGGAATCGGTCGCGCAGGAGGCGACGGCCCGGCAAACCCTGGCGGATGCCCATGAATCCGAAGCCGTCACCGCGCCCAATATCGGCATCGGCAAGGACAAGCAGCGACTGACGGCAGCCTGGGGCAAGCAGATCAGCGCCTATTTCGAGCTTCACAAGCGCTATCCCAAGGTTCAGAAAAACCGCAATGCGAAGGTCAAGGTCAGCCTGGTGCTCAACCGCCTCGGTCACGTCGTCTCGGTCGGCGTTCTCCAATCATCCGGCGATGCGCTGTACGATGAGGCCGCGATTTCCATGATCCGTCGCTCGGATCCGGTGCCGCGCCCGCCCGCGAAGCTCACGGATGATGAGTTCAATTACAGCCTGGATGTGAATTTCAAGGGCGATTGAGCCGGCTTCATCCTTCGAGACGCGCGCAAGAGCACGCTCCTCCGGATGAGGTCTCAGACCCTCATGGTGAGGAGCGCGTCTTCGCGCGTCTCGAACCATGAGGCCTCGGGAGAAGCCACAATGATTCGAGCGAACCGGAAAACGCCTCAGGCCGAGAGTTCAGTGCAAATAATAGCGGATCCCGACATAGACCACGACGAGGCAGGCAAAGATCAAGGCCACCGGCAGCCGCGGCTTCGCAGCGGGGCCGGCTGCCGGCTGGGGCCGCTGCGGCGGGGAGCGCCGGAAGGCGGTCACGTTGTTGGTCGCGGGATCGCTGGCATGGGCCTTGACATCGGGTGCTGCGCCGGTGCCGCCCATTTCCGCGTAATAGCGGCGGTAAATCAGATTGATGGTGGCCTCGGTGGCTTCCGGCTCCCTCATTTTCTTCAGAAGCATGTTGTAGCCGGCGAGAAAATCCTGGGCTTCGACCGGGAGCGCCGAGGCGCCGTTCAGCTTGGCCATCATTTTCCAGGTCGCGAAATCGGCGCGGGCCTTGGTGTCGGCACGTCGCGCGATCATCATGTCGGCAGCTTTGATCAAGAGAGCCTCGGCTTTTTCAGCGGGTCGCGAAGCTTGGACTACGTGTTGCCGGTTAACAAGAGAACCAGCCGGATTACATAGCCGGTCGACGTTCGCAGTATCGCCGAAATAACATCAAGATTTAGACCGAGTTGGCTCCCGGCCATCGGCAGGATGATCAGAAACCCGATCAGGATCAGCATCCCGAACGGTTCCAGCCGGGACAGCGGCACAGCCAGCACGTTGGGGAGCAATCCGACCGCGACCCGCCCGCCATCCAGCGGGGGGATCGGCAGCATGTTGAAAATCGCCAGCACGACATTGATGACAAGCGCATTTTTGAGGTTGTCGGCCACCCATTGCGCGGCATTGGCGGGCAGCACGTCGATCAGGTGGAACGCCGCTGCCGCGCACAGCGCGAGAACGATATTGGTCGCCGGCCCGGCCAGCGCCACCCAGACCATGTCGAGCCGCGGGTTGCGCAGGGCGCGAAAATTCACCGGTACCGGTTTGGCATAGCCGAACAGGAATGGCGAATGGGACAGCAGCAGCACGGCCGGCAACAACAGGGTACCGAACGGATCGATATGCTTGAGCGGGTTGAAACTGACGCGCCCCCGTTCCCAGGCCGTATTGTCCCCGAAATGGTGCGCGACAAAGCCGTGGGCGGCTTCATGGAAGGTGATGGCGATGATCAGCGGCAATATCCAGACGGATACGGCGTAGAGGGTGCTGTTCAGGGGCAATCGACGATCCCATCCGGTTCAACTGACGGCCGATCCTACCACGCAACCGCTTCGTAGTGCGAGCATCGTGGCTACATCCTTCGAGACGCATCGCCTCGCGATGCTCCTCAGGATGAGTCCGAGCTCTTGTCAGACCCTCATGGTGAGGAGCGCGGCAACGCCGCGCGTCTCGAACCACGAGGCCATCTGACACGCCGTCATATCCACCTAATCGCCATATGGCCTGATCTAATACGTCGCGCGACCGCCGGAAATATCGAACACCGCGCCGGTGGAGAACGCGCAATCCTCCGAGGCGAGCCACGCCACCATGGCCGCGAGTTCCTCCACCAGCACAAACCGTCCCTTCGGAATCTTCGACAGCATGAAGTCGATGTGCTCCTGCGTCATCTGGTCGAAAATCGCGGTTTTGGCGGCGGCGGGGGTGACCGCATTGACCGCGATCTCGTGGCCGGCGAGTTCCTTGCCGAGCGACTTTGTCAGCGCGATCAGCCCGGCCTTTGACGCCGAATAGTGCGCCGCGTTGGGGTTGCCCTCCTTGCCGGCGATCGAGGCGATGTTGATGATGCGGCCATAGTTCTGCTTGACCATGTGAGGCACGATCGCCTTGCAGCAGATGAAGGGTCCATCGAGGTTGATGCGCAGGACCTTGCGCCATTCATCGAGGTCGGTTTCCCATACCGTCTTGTTGATGCCGGCGATGCCGGCATTGTTGACCAGAATGTCGATCTTGCCGAGCGCCTTGAGCGTGGCGTCCCGCGTCGTTTCGACTGCGGCGGGATCCGACACGTCGACCTTGAACGCGGTCACCGCCGAGCCGATTTCATTCGCGGTCCTCTCGGCGAACGGCTGGTCGTGATCCCAGATTGCAACCCTGGCGCCGGAAGCGACGAAACGCTCGGCGATCGCACGCCCGAAACCCTGCGCGCCGCCGGTGACGATTGCGCAGCGGCCGTTCAGATCGATCTTGTTCATGGGTGAGCCCTTGTCTGTTCGGAATGACGTTACAGCGTCCAGCCGCCATCGATGATATGCGCCACACCGGTCGTGAACGAGCTCTCGTCGCTCGCAAGATACACCGCAAGCGAAGCGATTTCGTCCGCGGTGCCGAGCCGCCCCATCGGCTGCCGGCTCACGAACATCTCGCGCCCGCCGGGTCCTGCAGCGGCGGCGCGGCTCAACATCGACGGGGTCTCGACGGTGCCGGGGCAGATGCAGTTGCAGCGGATGCCCTTGCTGATGAAATCGGTCGCGACCGCGCGGGTGAGGGCTGCGACCGCAGCCTTGGTCGCGCCATAGACGTAGCGGTTGGGCGCGGCCTTGAACACGCCGGCGGCGGAGGAAATGTTCACGATCGAGCCGCGGCCGGCTTGCAGCATGCCCGGCAGAAAGGCCCGGATGGTGCGGTGCATCGATTTGACATTGAGATCGAACGAAAAGTCCCAGTCGGCATCGGAGCAATCGAGCACGGTGCCGTGATGCACAAAGCCCGCCGCGTTGAGCAGGATGTCGATGGTGCCGGCGCGGCTGGCCATCGCGGCGACGGCGTCGCTGTCGCGCACGTCGAGCCGCGCCACTTCCGAAACGCCCTCCTTGCCGAGCAGCGCGAGACCCTTCTCGTCGATATCGGTTGCGATCACCGTGGCGCCTTCCCGCGCAAAGGCGACGGCGCAGGCCCGGCCGATTCCCACGGCGCCCGCGGTAACGAACGCGCGCTTGCCCTTGAGGCGGTCTGACATGTTGTTCTCCCGGATTTTTATGACGTTTTGTAATGCGCTTCCACGGGTCGTCCCTGCGAACGCAGGGACCCATACGCCGCGGCGTCTCGTTCAGGCAATCGGTAAGCGCCCCTTTCCAATCCTTGAGACCGGGGGTTATG
>JBDTKD010000590.1:0-7218 GCA_039935515.1 Bradyrhizobium sp. | reverse complement strand
CGACCCTGGACGACACGCTGTGCCCGCCGGGCCAGCATGTTGCGAGCCTGTTCTGCCAGCATGTCGCGCCGCAATTGCCGATCGGCCGATCGTGGGACGACCATCGCGAGGAAGTCGCGGACCTCATGATCGCGACCGTGGACCAATACGCGCCCGGGTTTGCATCGAGCGTGATCGGCCGGCAGATGCTGTCGCCGCTGGACCTGGAACGCCAGTTCGGCCTGCTGGGCGGGGACATCTTCCACGGCGCGCTGACGCTAAACCAGTTGTTTTCGGCGCGGCCGATGCTGGGACACGCCGACTATCGCGGCCCGCTGAAGGGCCTCTACCATTGCGGCTCCGGCGCCCATCCCGGCGGCGGCGTCACCGGCGCCCCCGGCCACAACGCCGCCCGCGTGATCCTGAGGGATCATCGGGCGCTGTTCGGTTGAAGCGGCGGCCGGGACGTGCGGTACAACCGGTGGATTGGCTGTGGATAAACTGCCGGTAACGCCGTGGAAAACCAATGCGCCGCGGATCACGCCGGCTGCTAGTTTAGCGCAATTTTCAACTCAATGGCTTCCTCCTTCGAGACGCATCGCTGCGCGATGCTCCTCAGAACGAGGTCTCAGACCCTCATGGTGAGGAGCGCGCCTTCGCGTGTCTCGAACCATGAGGCATCGGGGGGAGCAACAATGATTCGAGTGAACCGGAGCCCCTCAGGTGGGGTCGCCGTTCCTGCGGTGCAGGTTCGGGAACAGGAATACCAGTGGCAGCGCCAGCGGCCCGATGATCGCAGCAATCCCAGCCCAAGTTTTAAAACGGCGTTCCCCGGCGTTCGGCAATTCGACCGGCCAGATAGATCGAAGCGATCGACGCCGCCATCAGCAAGGCGAAGGCCAGATTGTCGCTCATTCCGCAGGCTCCGATGCTGCTTCAGTCAAGCCATCATGGAACTGGTCACGCAGCGGCCGGCCGTCAAGACCCGCTGCCCATCGACTCCAGGCTGGCGGTGGCCCCATCACGCCGAGGCGCCAGAGGCGCGCAACGTCTGCCGACAGGGTGCAAGGGAGGACCGCCCGTATTCCTTCGTGGACTGTGGAAGGGATGGGCCGAGCCTGTTGATATTCGCCGTATGTTCCGGTGGGTAAAGCTGTGAACGTGACGGGCAGGGTCGGCGCCGGCCCGGCTGCCGCCCCCCCGCAAGCCGTGCTAAGCAACCCGGCCGATGATGACCTCGACCACTACCCCCAGCACCCACCGCGCGACTTTCGCGATCGGCAGCGAACCGGCCGCAAAACGGGTGGTCGACCGGCTCACCGAGCGCTTTTTCGAGGGCGAGGCCGCGATCGCCGCGTTCGAGCGGCCGGACGGGCGCTGGGATGTCACCATGCATTTCGCCGAACCACCCGATCAGGCGCGGGTCCGCGGGCTGGTCGGCGATGCGGCCGGCGCGGAGGTGGCGCGGGCGGTCGCGTTCGACACGGTCGAGGCCAGGGACTGGGTCAAGGCGGGCCTTGAAGATCTGGTGCCGGTCCGCGCCGGGCGATTCATCGTGCACGGCCGTCACGACCGGCTTCGGGTGCCGCCCAACAAGCTCGGCATCGAGATCGAGGCGGCGCTGGCATTCGGCACCGGCCATCACGGCACCACCCGCGGCTGCCTGTTGCTGCTCGATCAGGTGCTGAAGGCGCATGATCCGCGGCGCGTGCTCGATCTCGGCACCGGCACCGGCGTGCTCGCTATTGCTGCGGCGAAGGCGTTGCACGGCGCGGTGCTGGCGAGCGACATCGATCCCGCCTCGGTGCGCGCCGCCCGCGACAACGCCCGTCTCAACCAGACCGGACATCGGGTGCAGGTCATCCGCGCCACCGGCTTCGCGGCAGCGCCGTTCGCGCGACGCGGCCCGTTCGACCTGGTGCTGGCCAACATCCTCGCCAATCCGCTGCGGCAACTGGCGATGCCGATGGTGCGGCATCTCGCACCCTCGGCGCTGGTGATCCTGTCCGGCCTGCTTGCGCATCAGACCGCCGGCGTCATCGCCGCCTATCGCGCGCGCGGGCTGGTCCCCCTTCGGCATCTCAGGATCGAGGGCTGGAGCAGCCTGCTGTTGCGCAACGCCGGCCAAGGCGCTTGCGGACGACGTGGATACCGGTTCGGGTGAGGAATGCGCGTCAAACACGTAGCCCGGATGGAGCGCAGCACAATCCGGGAATCGCAGCCCGGTGAGACGGCCCCGGATTTCGCTGCGCTCCATCCGGGCTACAGCCCTCCCCGTCATTGCGAGCGCAAGCGAAGATTCCATGGCGCGGCAGGCGGAAGCATGGATTGCTTCGTCGCTTCCGCTCCTCGCAATGACGGCTGAAAACATCTGTAGCCCGGCTGGAGCGCAGCGCAATCCGGGAATCGCAGCGCAGGCGAGACGGCCCCGGATTTCGCTGCGCTCCATCCGGGCTACGCTGGTCCGCCGGAAGGAACTGCGTCGCACATTAGATTCAGGCCTGATCCGCAGGCTCATCGCCGTCGGCGCCGGCCGGCTCACGTAACGTCCGCCGCAAGCGCGCCTCGACGAAGCGGTCCATGATCTGGACAATGACGCCGCGCGGCTTGCGGACGATGGGTGAGATGCTGACAACAGGCGGAATCGGATCGCCGGGGGCCGGCGGCGAAATCTTCTCAAAGCTAAAGGCTGGCATGGCGCATCCCCTCGTCATCGAGTTGGAACACTCCCGGAGCTCTCCCAGATACCGTTCGTTCAGCCGTTGTGACGGCAAGCCGTTCCATCAGGTCTAACGCAGGCGGGATTATTATAGCATAACTTATGCCAAATTGCAGCCATCGGCGCCGCGTTGCGGGCTTGTCCACTTGATCCTAAGGTAGTCGCGATGTTCGAAGCCCTTTTCCAGACCTTCGCAGAGCCGGAGGGCGGCGTGGCGCTGACGGCCCGGCTGGCCGCATTTCGCGAGGAACTGGCGCGGCGGAAGCTTACCGGGTTCGTCATTCCCCGCGCCGATCAGCAGCAAAACGAATATGTCGCGCCTTCCGAGGAACGGCTGGCATGGCTGACCGGCTTCTCCGGCTCCGCCGGCCTCGCCATCGTGCTGACGCAGCAGGCCGCGGTATTTGTCGACGGCCGCTACACGCTGCAGGCCGGCAAGCAGGTCGATACCGAGGTCTGGAGTGTCGCGCCGCTGGTCGACCCGCCGCCCGAAAGCTGGCTGGCGTCGCATCTGAAGCCCGGCGACCGCCTTGGATTTGATCCCTGGCTGCATACTTCGGCGGCAGCGGAACGGCTCGCCGCGGCCTGTACCAAGGCGGGCGCGGAACTGATCGCGGTCGAGAGCAACCCGCTGGATTCGGTGTGGACCGAGCGTCCCGCGCCACCGCTCGGACCCGTCGCCATTCACGGCGCGGCATTCTCCGGCGAGGCCGAAACGGAAAAGCTCGGGCGCATCCGTCTTGAGATCGAAAATCTCGGCGTCGATGCGCTGGTGCTGTCCGACTCGCATGCGGTGGCATGGACCTTCAACATCCGCGGCGCCGACGTCTCGCATACGCCGCTGCCGCTATCCTACGCGCTGGTGCCGAAGGATGGCCGCCCCACGATTTTCATCGATCACCGCAAGCTCTCCAACAGCGCCCGCGACCATCTCGAGCAATCCGCCGATGTCAGGGAGCCGGACGCGCTGGCGCCGGCGCTTGCCGAACTGGCGCGACGCGGCGCATCGATTGCGCTCGACAGCGCCACCGCCGCCGACGCCCTGAGCCGCCTGATCGGTGCCGCCGGCGGCAACGCGGTGCGCGGCAACGATCCGGTCACTCTGCTCAAGGCGGTCAAGAACGCGACCGAGATCGACGGCACGCGAAAGGCGCATCGGCGCGATGCGGTGGCGCTGGCGCGGTTCCTCGCCTGGGTCGACCGCGAAGCCCCGTCGGGGGCGCTGACGGAAATCGACGCCGTCGAGGCGCTGGAGACGTTCCGCCGCGAGACCGGCGCGCTGAAGGACGTCTCGTTCCCGACCATCGCCGGCACCGGCCCGAACGGCGCCATCGTGCACTACCGCGTCACCCGCAAGACCAACCGGCGGATCTCGCCCGGTGATCTCTTGCTGATAGATTCCGGCGCGCAATATCAGGACGGCACCACCGACGTCACCCGCACCATCGCGGTCGGCGAACCGTCGGCGGAAATGCGCGACCGTTTCACCCGCGTGCTGCGCGGCCATATCGCGATCGCGCGCGCGGTATTTCCCGACGGTACCACCGGTGCGCAACTCGACACCCTGGCGCGGCAATTCCTGTGGCAGGCCGGCATCGATTTCGATCACGGCACCGGCCATGGCGTCGGCAGCTACCTCTCTGTGCATGAAGGCCCGGCGCGGATTTCGAAGCTCGGCACCACCGCGCTCCGCCGCGGCATGATCCTCTCCAACGAGCCCGGCTATTACAAGACCGATGCCTATGGAATCCGGATCGAGAATCTGGAACTGGTGGTGGGCGCCGAGATCGCAGGCTCGGAAAAACCGGTCAACGCATTCGAGACGCTGACACTGGCGCCGATCGACCGCCGGCTGATCGACGCCAGGATGCTGAGCGAGGCGGAACTCGCCTGGCTCAACGACTATCACGCCCGCGTCCGCCGCGAGGTGCGCCCGCATGTCGACGAAGCCATCAAAGTGTGGCTCGACGCCGCCACCGTGCCGCTCGCACCATAGCGCAATTTCCACTTCCTTGGCTTCATCCTTCGAGACGCATCGCTTCGCGATGTTCCTCAGGATGAGGTCTCGGACCCTCATGGTGAGGAGCGCGCCTTCGCGCATCTCGAACCATGCGGCCTCGGGAGAAGCAACAGCGACTCGAGTGAACCGGAAGACGCTTTGGGATCGGCAGCCGCTTCACTCCCCGATCAGCTTCAGCCATTCGTCTTCGGTCAGCACCGCGACGCCGTGCTTCGTGGCTTCCGCCAGCTTCGAGCCGGCGCCGGGACCGGCGACGACGTAATCGGTCTTCTTCGACACCGAACCCGCGGCCTTCGCCCCTAGCCGCTCGGCCGTGGCCTTGGCTTCGTCGCGCGTCATCTTTTCGAGCGAGCCCGTGAACACCACCGTCTTGCCGGCGACCGCCGAATTGCTTTTCGGCCGTTCGGCATCGAGGATGACGACTTCTTTTGTCAGCCGCTCGACGATGCCGCGATTGTGACTCTCGCCGAAATAGGCCTTGATGCTCGCAATCACGGTGTCGCCGATCTGGTCGAGCGCATCCATCTCGGTAATCGCCTCCTCGTCGTCCCTGACGAGCTTGAGGCAGGCGTCATGAAACGCATGCCACGAGCCGTAGCCGCGCGCCAGCGCCAGCGCCGTGGTCTCGCCCACCTGACGCATGCCGAGCGCGAAGATGAATCGCTCCAGCGCAATCCGGCGCCGTCCCTCGATGGCGGCGAACAAATTGCGCACCGAGGTTTCGCCATAGCCTTCGTAACTCTCGAGCTTGATGCGGCCGTTGCGCGCCGGCAGCGTGAAGATGTCGGCCGGCTCCCTCACCCATCCCTGCTCGAAGAAGAACTTGATCTGCTTCTCGCCGAGCCCATCGATGTCGAAGGCGCGGCGCGAGGCGAACAGTTTCAGATGCTCGACCTTCTGGAACGGACAGGCGAACTCGCCGGTGCAGCGGGCGCGGGCGCCCTCCTCGCCGGTCGCGGTCTCCTCGCGCACCACGTCGGTATGCAGCGGGCACGGACATTTCTTCGGAAAATGGAACAATTTCGCATTCTTCGGCCGCTTGTCGATGACGACGTCGACCACCTGCGGAATGACGTCGCCGGCGCGCTGGATGATGACGGTGTCGCCGATCCGGATGTCGCGCCCCTCGCGGAGCTGCTCGCCGTCGCCGCCGATCCCCCTGATGTAATCCTCATTGTGCAGCGTCACGTTCTGGACGATGACGCCGCCGACGCCGACCGGCTCGAGCTTGCCGACCGGCGTGAACGAGCCGGTGCGCCCGACCTGGATCTCGATGTCCTTCAGCACGGTCGTCGCCCGCTCGGCCGGAAATTTGTGCGCGATCGCCCAGCGCGGCGTGCGCGATACAAAACCCAGGCGTTCCTGCCAGTCGAGGCGGTCCACCTTGTAGACCACGCCGTCGATGTCGTAGTCGAGCCCGGCGCGCTGTTGCTCGATCTCGCGATGGAACGCGATCAACTGCTCGACGGAATGGCAAAGCCTGGCCAGCGGATTGGTCCTGAACCCGCAGCGTTCGAACCATTTGATCATGCCGGACTGCGTGCCTTCCGGCATCGCGCTCATCTCGCCCCAGGCATAGGCGAAGAAGCCGAGCGGGCGCGACGCGGTGATGCCGGGATCCTTCTGGCGCAGCGAGCCCGCCGCCGAATTGCGCGGGTTGGCGAAGATGGTGCCGCCTTCGGCCTTCTGCCGCTCGTTGAGCGCAAGGAATGCCGGCTTGGTCATGTAGACCTCGCCGCGCACCTCGCAGATCCCGGGCACGTTGCGGCCCTTCAGTTTTTGCGGAACGTCCTCGAGCGTCCGGATGTTGGCGGTGACGTCTTCACCCTCGGCGCCGTCGCCGCGGGTCGCGGCGGTCACGAGTTCGCCGCCCTCGTATCGCAGCGACATCGACAGCCCGTCGATCTTCGGCTCGGCACTGAACGCGATCTGGTCATCCCCGAGCATGAGAAAGCGCTCGATGCGCCCGACAAAATCCAGCACGTCCTGCTCGGCGAAGGCGTTGTCGAGCGACAGCATCGGCACTGCGTGGCGGACCTTCCGGAATCGCCCCGACGGCGCCGCGCCGACTTTTTGCGACGGCGATTCGGCGGTCACGAATTCCGGAAACCGGGCCTCGATGGCGTTGAAACGCTGGCGCAGCGCGTCGTATTCGGCGTCGGTGACGCTGGGCGCATCGTCCTGGTAGTAGCGTTTGTCGTGGCCCTCCAGTTCGAGCGCCAATCGTTTCAGCTCGACCCTGGCCGGGGCCTTGGCGAGTTTTGCGATGTCGGGGAGAATGAGTTTTTTAGGTTTTGCTGTCATGGCGATAATCTTGGCTCGTCACATCACGCCGTCGCGGCGCGCAGCAATCGTTCGGCGGCGGCCCTCGCCTCGGCGGTGATTTCGGCGCCGGCCAGCATGCGGGCGATTTCCTCGCGGCGGTGATCGGCGGCGAGCGCGTCGACGCGGGTGGCGACGCGCCTGCCCTTGTCGAGGGTGTCCTTCGAAATCAGCAAAT
>JBDTKD010000589.1:0-6759 GCA_039935515.1 Bradyrhizobium sp. | reverse complement strand
CATGGCGGCCTCGGCGAGCAGAAAGTGCCGTTTCTGCTTTCTCGGCCGATCAACGCGGAGTACCAGAAGCGGGCCAAGGCCGGCCCGCTGCACAACTACGATATCTTCGATTTCGCGCTGAACGGGGTAGTCTGAACCGTCGGCACGCGATCGCGGCTTTGCCGCCGCCTGATCTTCGCCAACCAGAGAGTCACAGATCACAATGCGCACCGCCAAGGCCGCCGTCTACGAAGCACCGAACACGCCTTTTGTCATGAAGGAATTCCCGCTGCGCCCGGTTCACCGCGGCGAGGTGCTGGTGAAGGTGACGATGTCGACGATCTGCCGCTCCGACATCCATTCCTATGAGGGACGCCGGCCAAACCCTTGCCCGGGAATCCTCGGCCATGAGATCATCGGAATCATCGAGGAACTCGGCGCAGACATCAGGCAGGACATGCGCGGCGATCCGCTCAAGGTCGGCGACCGCATTACCTGGAGCGAGTATTTCTTCGACGGCGCCTGCTACTACCGCGAAGTTCTCGACATGCCGCAGAAGTGCCATGGCGTGCGTAAATATGGCCACGATCTCTCGGAGGAGGATCCGCATTTCCTGGGTGGCTTTGCGGAATATTGCTATATTCTTCCCGGCACGTGGATCCTGAAGCTTCCCGACGAACTGAGCGATGAGGAGGCGACGCCGCTCAATTGCGGCGTGGCCACCATGGCGTCGGTCACCGAAGCCGCCGAGATCGCTCTGGGCGATACTGTCGTCATCCAGGGCCTCGGCCTGCTCGGTCTGTACGGTGCCGCGATGGCAAAGGCGCGCGGCGCGCGCTGCGTGATCGGCCTCGACTCCGTGGAAAGCCGGCTTGTTACCGCCAGGAAATTCGGTGCGGACCATGTCATCAATGTCGGCCGCGTGCCTGAAACGCAGGTCATCGCCGAAGTCCGGGAGATGTGCCGGCCCGACGGCGCCGACGCCGTGATCGAGGTCTGCGGCGTCCCCGAGGTCATCAATCAGGGGCTGCAGATGCTGCGCACGGGCGGCCGCTACGTGCTCGGTGGCCTGGTCAATCCCGGCGCCAATGTCACCATTGATGCCAACATGCTGGTGAAACGCTGGGTCACGATGCGCGGCATTCACAATTACCACCCGCGGCATCTGATCCAGGCGTTGGATTTTGTCATGTCGAACCGCAACCGCTTCCCGTTCAGGGAAATCGTCGATTCAAAGTTTGGCCTGCAGGATCTCGACGCGGCTTTCAAGAAGGCGTCGGAGCGAACCGTGCTCCGCGCCGCGATCGTCCCGGGCTACAAGGGTTGAAACATGCAATCTCCACCGCTTAATTTCACTCCGCACGGGCTGTTCATCGGCGGTCGATGGGTTTCGCCGGCCGAAGACAAGCACTTCGCGTCGATCAATCCGTCGAACATGGAGAAGCTTGGCGATATTCCGGCCGCGGGCGAAGCCGACGTCGACCTTGCGGTAAAGGCTGCGAAAGAGGGGTTCAAGGAATGGTCGAGAGTTTCGATCAAGGAACGCGCGCGATGCCTTGAGCTGCTGGCGGATCGCATTGAAGAACACGCCGATGAACTGGCGCTGCTTGACGCCGTGGACGCGGGAAACGCCATCGTCGGCATGCGCGGCGACATGATCTGGACCGCGGATTGGTTCCGCTATTGCGCAGGGCTCGTCACCGAAATCAAGGGCGAGACCTCCTCGCAGGGCGCGCGCCATCTCAACCTCACGCGGCGCCAGCCGTTCGGCGTCGTGGCGAAGATCAATCCGTTCAATCATCCATTTCGGTTTTGCGCCGAGAAGGCTGCGGCGCCGCTTGCCGCCGGCAACAGCGTCGTGATCAAGGGTTCCGAACAGGCGCCGCTCTCGAGTCTGCGCCTCGGCGAACTCTGTGAAGGAATTTTCCCGCCCGGCGTTGTCAATATCATCACCGGTGACGGCAAGGTCGGATCCGCGCTGGTTCGCCACCCGGATGTGCGCCGCATCGGCTTTGTCGGCTCGGTGCCGACCGGCAGACTGATCGCGCAGGAGGCGGCCGCCGGCCTCAAGCGCGTGTCCCTGGAGCTCGGTGGAAAGAATCCGATCATCATCTTCCCGGACGCCGACCCCAAGAAGGCGGCATTGGCCGCCATCAAGGGAATGAACATGAATCGGCAGGGCCAATCCTGCAGCTCGACCTCGCGGGTGTTCGTTCACGCGTCGCTGCACAGGGAAGTCACTGAGGAGCTGGTCAAGCTCGCCGAGGCGCTCCCGATCGGCGCGCCGTGGCTCAAGCACAATGATGTCGGGCCGATTGTTTCCCAGCGTCAGTTCGACCGGGTGATGGGTTTCATCGCATCGGCGAAAGCCGAAGGCGCGCAATTGCTGACCGGCGGCGGCAAGCCTTCGGACGCCAGTCTCGCCGGCGGCCTGTTCATCGCTCCGACCGTATTTGATGGCGTGACGCCGGCGATGCGGATCGGACATGAAGAGATCTTTGGCCCGGTGATGTCGGTGATCACCTGGGACGGCTACGAGGACATGCTGGAGAAGGCCAACGGCGTCGAATACGGCCTTACAGCCGCCATCGTCACCAACGACCTCGCGAAAGCCATGGAGACCGCGGAACGCATCGATGCCGGTTACGTCTGGATCAATTCCAGCGGCCGCTATATCGGCGCGCCTTACGGCGGCTGGAAGCAGAGCGGAATCGGCGAGGAAGAGTGTTTCGATGAGATCGTCAGTTATACGCAGGTGAAGAACATCAATATGCGGTGGTGAACGGCGGTCGAGGGTCGCCGAGCCAGGGAACGGACGCCAGCAGAAAAACGCGAGGCCGATAAAACGGCGCAATGTGAACTGGTCTGATTGATAAAAACGAGACAACCAGCAAAACCCGTGGGAGGGATACGATGCGAAACACGAACAAGCTTGCTGCAATTTCCAAGATTCTGGTCGGTACCGCTCTTTTGCTCGGTGCGGTCAATCATTCCGCCACCGCCGGAGAGGCCGCCGATGGGCTTGCCGAGCCGGGCGTGCTCAAGGTCGGGATCATTCCCGCGGAGGATGGGCGGGCAGTCGTGCGCCAATCGAAGGAGGTCATGGACCAGATCAGCAAGGCGCTGAACATGAAGACGGAGATTTTCGTCGGGTCGGACTATAACGCGACCATCGAGGCGCTTCGCAGCAACAAGGTCGACGTGGCGTTGATGGGCGCGTTCGGCTACGTGCTGGCGACCACGCAGGCACCGGTCGAAGCTTTCGCGGTCACCGTCACCGCTGCAAGCAATTCGCCTGACTACCACTCGATCATTATCGCGCGAAAGGACGAAGCCGATCTCACTTCGCTGGAATCCCTCAGGGGCCACACGTTTGCGTTCGTCGATCCGAGTTCGACGTCAGGCTCCCTGATGCCGAAGGCGGCGATGATGGACGATCACATCGTTCCGGAAAGCGACTTGAAGAAGGTGATCTATTCCGGAGGCCATGACGCCAGCATCCTCGCTGTTGCGGAAGGCAAGGTCGATGCGGCATCAGTTGCCGATCGGATCTATGCAATTGCCTGCGCCAAGAAGGCAACTGACTGCGACAAGATCAAGATCATCTGGACGTCGCCGTCGATACCCAACGATCCGCTGTTTTACCGCTCGGCCATATCGGACGACATGAAAAAGAAGATTCGCGAAGCCTTCTATGGCATCAAGAACCTGACGTTTGGCGAGATGGGTACCGTGGCCCGCTTTGATCCGACGACGGACAAGAACTATGATGTCGTCAGAAACATCGCGAAGACGCTGAAGCTCGACCTGACAAAGATGAAATGATGCCCGGCTGTTGGCGCTCGATATGCCAAGTAACGCGGGGAACGAGGCTTTGCCCAGCTTGACGAAATCAGATGGCCGCCTGCCGAGACTGACGCTCGGCGGGAGAGCCAAGTTCGTCGCCTACTTGACTATCGGAGCCGTGTTTCTGGGCTGGAGCGCGAACGCGCTCGAGCTCAGCCCCGGAGAGCTCTTCCGTTCGTTGCCCGTCATCGGGCGCTATGTCGGGAGGATGATTCCGCCCGACTGGACCGCGCTGGACGGCCTGTGGGGACCAACCCTGGATACGATCTGCATCGCCCTGTGGGGCACCGTGATCGCATCGGCCATCGGCTTGCCGCTCGGCATCCTCGCCGCCAAGAACCTGACCAGTTCGCGGCTGTTGCAGCAGTCGTCTCTCACTGTTCTCAACGTCCTTCGCAGCATCTCCGAATTGATCTGGGCGATCTTCTTCGTGTCCGCGGTTGGGCTCGGGCCGTTTCCCGGCGCGCTTGCGCTGGGAGTCAATTTCGGCGGCATACTCGGCCGGCTCTACGCCGAGGCGATCGAGAATGTCGATCCGAAGCCGCTGGAGGCGCTGCGGGCTACCGGCGCTGGTCGTGTTCAGACCATCCTGTTTGCGGTACTGCCGCAAATCCTGCCCCAGATCGTGTCCTATAATCTCTACTGGTTCGAAGTCGGCGTTCGCTCGGCGACCGTGCTCGGCATGATCGGCGCGGGCGGCATCGGATTCGAACTGGTCACGACGATCCGGCTCTACGATTTTCGCCAAACCTCGGCAATTTTGCTGGTCATTCTGGTGCTTGTCACGTTGATCGATCAGGCGTCGGCACTGCTGCGCAGCAGTATAGTGAAGTGAAGGCCAACATGAACATGAGCGTCAGCACCCCCGATCAGATTGTCAGCGTCACGCCGGTGAAAAAAAAGCCGATCGTATCGCTGCTCAACGTCAGCAAGACCTATATCCGCGGAAAACTGGTCGCGCTGACCGATGTCAGCTTTGACGTTGGCCATGGCGAGTTCGTCGTCATTCTCGGCCCGAGCGGCGCCGGCAAGTCGACCATGCTGCGTTGTATCAACCGTCTCGCCGAGCCGACCAGCGGCCAGATCTTTCTCAGGGGCAACGAGATCACCGCGGCGCCCCGCAGCCTGCGCAAGGCACGCCGGGAAATCGGCATGGTGTTTCAGCAGTTCAACCTGGTGACACGCCTTTCGGTCATGATGAACGTGCTGTCGGGCCGGCTGTCCTATCGCTCGACCTGGCGCAGCCTGTTTTACAGTTTCACCCGCGAGGATCGCGCAATCGCGCTTGAGTGCCTCGAGATGGTCGCGCTCGGGCAGAAGGCCTTTCAGCGGGCTGACACCTTGAGCGGCGGAGAACAGCAGCGGGTGGCGATCGCGCGCGCGCTGACGCAACGGCCGAAACTCATTCTTGCCGACGAACCGGTCGCAAGTCTCGATCCCAAGATCGCCCGCCAGGTGCTCGATTACCTCAAGGACGCTTCGCAACGACTCGGGATCAGCGTGATCTGTAACCTTCATCAGGTCGATTTTGCCCGCGAATATGCCGAACGCATCATCGGGCTGTCGCAGGGAAAACTGATATTCGACGGCCCGCCCAGCGCGCTGACCGACGATATCCTCAACCAGATCTACGGCCCGCGGATGGAGAGCGCGGTTGGCTAGTCCTTACGATATCGCGGTCGATCGGGGCCTTGCCCGCGAAGCCGCGTGGCGGCACCGGCGGATGGCGGTCCGGCTGCTGGTCATGGCGGGATGCGGCGTCGTACTTTGGCTGGCCGCCGCCCGGATCAATCTCAGCCTGTCCAATATCATCACCGGCATTCCGAACATGGCCGACTTTTTCGGCCGCATGGTGCCGCCCGATTTCTCCATTCTGAGGTCGCTGATCGCGCCGACAATCGAAACGGTCCAGATCGCAGCCTGGGGGACGGTGATCGCCGTCGTGGCATCGGCGCCGCTGGCCTTGCTGGCGGCTCGAAATACCGCGCCTCATCCATCGATTTACTTTGTGACGCGGCTGTTTCTCAATCTTTTGCGAAGCATCAACGAACTGATCTATGCGCTGCTCCTGGTCAGTGCGGTCGGCCTCGGACCGTTCCCCGGCGTTCTTGCCATCGCGCTGCACGCAACCGGAATGCTGGCGAAGTTCGTCGCGGAAGAGATCGAGCATGTCAATCGCGGCCCGGTGGAGGCGCTTCTGGCTGCAGGCGCCGGACGAATGCAGATCATCCTGTTCGGGATCATGCCCCAGGTGCTTCCCGCGGTGGTGGGCTACATTCTCTATCGCTTTGACGTCAGCATCCGCTCGGCCACGGTGCTCGGCCTGGTCGGCGCCGGCGGATTGGGGTTTTCGCTGATTACCAGCATGAAGATGTTCAAGTATCACGAAACCGCCGCGTGTATCCTGATGATCATCCTGCTGATCTGGGCAGCCGACGCGATCAGCAGCCATCTGCAGAAAAAAATTCTCTGATTTTCCGACGGGTCAAGCGAAGCAATGGGTACGACCGTACTTCTGAACCTCATAGGCGGAATCGCGCTGCTGCTGTGGGGGCTGCACATGGTGCAGTCCGGCATTTTGCGGGCGTTCGGCGCCGACCTGCGCCGTGTGGTCGGCATTGCCCTTCGCAACCGGTTCACCGCATTGCTGGCAGGTGTCGGAGCCACCGCGCTGCTGCAAAGCAGTACCGCCACCGCCCTGATGACAACGACCTTTCTCGGCGATGGGCTGGTCGGGCTGGTTCCCGCACTGGCGATCATGCTGGGCGCCAATATCGGCACCACGCTGATTGTTCAGGTTTTCAGCTTCGACGTTTCCATGCTCGCCCCGGTTCTGCTCGGGATCGGCGTCATCGTCTTCAAGAACAGCGTGCGGACCAAGATCCGTGACCTTGGCCGTGTCGCGATCGGCCTTGGGCTGATGCTGTTGTCGCT
>JBDTKD010000588.1:0-9791 GCA_039935515.1 Bradyrhizobium sp. | reverse complement strand
TGCCGGGTCAAGCCCGGCCGGGACCGATGACCTATCCATTGACGCGTTCGACCCGTGCCACGACGGCCTTGGCACGCAACTGGGCGATAATAGCGCTGAGATGCTTCAGGTCATAGACCTCGAGATCGATGGTGAGCTCGGTGAAGTCCGGCGATCGCCGGGACATGCTGATATTGTCGATATTGCCGTCGTGCTCGGCGATCACGGTGGCGACCTGGGCGAGGCTTCCGGGCTCGTTGACATTGTCGACCAGGATTCGCGCCGGAAAACGCTGCGGCGTCGAGTCGTCGACATCCCAGCGCACGTCGAGCCAGCGTTCCGGCTCTTCCTCGAAATCCTTCAACGCCGGCGACTGGATCGGGTAGATGGTGATGCCTTCTCCCGGCGACACGATCCCGACGATCCGGTCGCCCGGCACCGCGCCGCCGTTCGGCGCGAACTTGACCGGCAAGTCGGAATTGAGGCCGCCGATCGGAATGGCGGACGGGCTGCGGGCCGGGTCGGGCGGTGATTTGAGCTTCAACTTGACCGCGAGGCTCTTCTTGGCCCCGAATCGCCCGATGCGTTCTTCCTTGTAATCGGGATACATCGCGCGGGCGACGTCGGACGCTTTCATCTCGCCGCGTCCGACCGACGCCATCACGTCCTCGATCGAGGCGCGCGCCAGCCGCGGCAGCGCGCCCTTCAGCTTGTCGTCGGCGTATTGGATCTTCGCGCGGGCGAACAACCGCTCCACGATGCGACGGCCGAGACCGACATATTGATCGCGCACCGCCGTGCGGGTTGCGCGCCGGATCGCCGCGCGCGCCTTGCCGGTGACCGCTAGCGCTTCCCAGGCCGACGGTGGCGCCGCCTGCGCCTTCGAGGTCAGCACCTCGACTTCGTCGCCGTTCTGCAGTTCGGACGACAGCGGCGCGAACTTGCCATTGATCTTGCAGCCAACCGCGCTGTTGCCGACATCGGTGTGCACCGCATAGGCGAAGTCGATGACGTTGGCCTGGCGCGGCAGCGCGATCAGCTTTCCCTTCGGGGTGAAGCAGAACACCTGGTCGTGAAACAGCTCCAGCTTGGTGTGCTCGAGAAATTCCTCGGGATTGGCGCTTTCCGACAGGATCCCGATGGTGTGGCGCAACCAGGCGAAGGCGTTGGATTCGCGCTTGAGCAATTCGGTCGGCGAACCGACGCCGTCCTTGTAGAAAGCGTGCGCGGCAATGCCGAATTCCGCGATCTGGTCCATTTCCTCGGTGCGGATCTGCAGTTCGACACGCTGGTTGCCGGGGCCGATCACGGTAGTGTGGATCGAACGATAGTCATTCTGCTTCGGCGTCGAGATGTAATCCTTGAACCGGCCGGGCACCACCGGCCAGGTGGTGTGCACGACGCCGAGCGCGCGGTAACAGGCTTCGACGTCATTCATCACGACGCGGAATCCGAAGATGTCCGACAGTTGCTCGAACCCGACCGACTTGCGCTCCATTTTTGTCCAGATCGAAAACGGTTGCTTGCGTCGGCCATAGACATGCGCCGTCATGCCGTTCTTCTGCAGGTTTCTGGAGAGCTGGCTTTCGATTTCACTGATCAGGTTGCGATTGCGCTCGGCCAGCGAATCCAGCCGCTGCATCACCACCGCATGGGCTTCCGGATCGAGGGTGCGGAACGACAGGTCTTCGAGTTCTTCACGCATCTCCTGCATGCCCATGCGGCCGGCCAGCGGCGCATAGATGTCGAGCGTCTCCTCGGCGATCCGGCGCCGCGCCGCGGGCGGCACAAACTCCAGCGTGCGCATGTTGTGCAGACGGTCGGCCAGCTTGATCAGGAGGACGCGGACGTCGTCGGCAATCGCCAGCAGCAGCTTGCGGAGGTTTTCGGCCTGCTTGGCCTCTCGCGAAACGAGTTCCAGCCGTTTCAGCTTGGTGAGGCCCTCGACCAGCGCGCCGATCTCGTGCCCGAACACCTGGTCGATTTCGGCGCGGGTGGCCTCGGTATCCTCGATGGTGTCGTGCAGCAGGGCCGCGACAATGGTGGCGTCGTCGAGCTTGAGGTCGGTGAGGATCGCGGCCACTTCAAGCGGATGTGAAAAATAGGGATCGCCGGACGCGCGGGTCTGCGCGCCGTGGGCCTTCATGGCATAGACGTAGGCGCGATTCAGCAGATCCTCGTTGGTGTCCGGGTTGTAGGATCTGACACGCTCGACCAGATCATATTGCCGCATCATGCCCGCCCGCGGCGACTTGGCCGGCCTGGCTGCGGTGGCCGCCGGTGCGGCCGGCGAAGGCGCCACGGCGACCGAATCGGTCGCGGCCTGCATTTGCCGTGGGGTGCGGCGCCAGCTCGCCATGGATCACTGCCTTCGCGCGGGCCACGGAAACCGGGCCGCCTCATCCTGCGTCGTGTTGCATTTCCGGGCCGAACCGCCGCCGTTCCGGCCGGAACGAGCGGCCTTCGGATGCCGGACCCAGTCTACCGCCAAACCAGCCGTTCCCCGATCAAATTGGAGACAGCCGCTGCCGAATTCGCCTGCGCCGGCAACAAATGCAGGTAACCATGAAAACCTGAACAAAAGCAAAGGCCCGGACAAATGTCCGGGCCTTTTGGTGAATCCAGTCGAGTTGGGAAACCCGTGGTACAATCGGGACGGCTTACTCGTCCTCTTCGGGCTGCTCTTCCGGGGGGGCAAGGCCCTCGAGGCCCTTGAGAAGTTCTTCCTCGGTCATGCGCTCAACCGCGACCTCGGTGTCATCGGCGTCGACGCTGGCGCCTGCCGACCCGATCAAGGGCACCGTATCGGGCTCCGGCTCGTCAACCTCGACGAATTTCTGCAATGAATGAACCAGTTCCTCCCGCAAATCCTCTGGCGAAATCGTCGAATCGGCAATTTCACGTAGCGATACCACCGGATTTTTGTCATTGTCGCGATCAACTGTGAGTTGCGACCCGGACGAAATCATACGGGCGCGATGCGCCGCCAGTAGGACGAGGTCGAACCGGTTGTCTACCTTGTCAATGCAATCTTCTACGGTGACGCGCGCCATCGACTGTCGCTCCGTTAAATGGGACCGAATATGCTGGTTATGCCGGCTAGTTATAGGGCGCGGAGCCTTTTCGCAAGGCCAATTTGTGATTTGGCCTCCGCAATCCGCTCTGCTAACCCATCTCCCGGGGCCCGAAAGGCCGGAGCGTCCGGACACAGCCAAACCCGTGGCGAATGCTGTCCTGGACAAGAAATCGCTTCATTGCACGTCAAAGGTATAGGTCTTTCGTCCTTGCCATACCGCGTTTTGGCGGTGTTTGCTGAGGGCCGATCAAACCGAGCTGTGAACGGCATGTCCTGAATCGCGCGGCCTCGCCGCGCCAAGAACGTTAACAACACCGCGAGAAAACTTGATGTCACCCGCTTCCAACAAGATCGCGCTCTTTATAGATGGCGCCAACCTCTATGCGACCGCCAAGACCCTCGGCTTTGATATCGACTACAAGCGACTGCTGAAGGAATTCCAGGGTCGCGGGACACTGGTGCGCGCGTTCTATTACACCGCCATTATCGAGGATCAGGAATATTCGTCCATTCGGCCCCTGATCGATTGGCTCGATTACAACGGCTATACCGTCGTCACCAAGGCCACCAAGGAATTCATCGACGCCAGCGGCCGCCGCAAGGTCAAGGGCAACATGGATATCGAGCTTGCGGTCGATGCGATGGAGCTGGCCGGGCATGTCGACCAGATCGTGCTGTTCTCCGGCGACGGGGACTTCCGGTCGCTGGTCGAAGCCGTGCAGCGCCGCGGCGTCCGGGTGACCGTGATCTCGACGATTTCGAGCCAGCCGCCGATGATCGCCGACGAACTGCGGCGCCAGGCTGACGTCTTCACCGATCTGGTGGAACTGCAGTCCAAGCTTGGCCGCGATCCCTCCGAGCGCCCGGCCCCGCGCGAGCCGCGCCATCACGCACCGCAATTCCTGCAGCGTGCGACCACGATGGCGCCGAGGGGCGATGACGATTTCGACGATTGAAACCGACAGGGCGAGCGAACCGCCGCTCGCCGGCAACGCCCTCCCCAGCGAACCCGGTCCCGATTGCCCGCGCTGTCCACGGTTGGTCAGCTTCCGCGCGGCGGCGCGCGCGCGCGAACCGGCATGGTTCAACGCGCCGGTGCCCTCGTTCGGGGATCCCGATGGACGATTGCTGATCGTCGGTCTCGCACCCGGCCTGCAGGGCGCCAATCGCACCGGACGACCGTTTACGGGCGACTATGCCGGCGACCTGCTCTACGCGACCTTGCTCGAATACGGGTTCGCCAGCGGCGTCTATCAGGCAAGCCCCGAGGACGGCCTCAAGCTGGTCGATTGCCGGATCAGCAATGCCGTGCGCTGCGTGCCGCCGCAGAACAAGCCGCTGCCTGTCGAAATCAACAGCTGCCGGACATTCCTGTCCGCGACCATCGCGACCATGCCGAGGCTGCGCGCCATCGTGGCGCTCGGCCGGGTGGCGCACGACTCGGTGCTGAAAGTGCTGGCCTTGCGCGCCGCCGCGGCGCCCTTTGCCCATGGCGCGATGCATCAGGCCGCGGCCACCAGGCTTTACGACAGCTATCACTGCTCGCGCTACAACACCAACACCAGGGTGCTGACGCCCGACATGTTTCGCCGCGTGTTCGCCGCCGTGCGCGCGGATCTCGCCTGACGGTCGTTCAACCTTCGCTTCGCCGTCCCGGATTTCGCTTCGCTCCATCCGGGCTACAAATTCCGTAGCCCGGATGGAGCGCAGCGCAATCCGGGTTCCGGGCATGACGGCGAAACCGCTAAATCGGATTCTTCTTGAGCCACGCCAGCACGTCGCCGGCGTTGCGGTCGGGCGGAAACACCGGATAGAACACGCACGTGATGCGGGCATCGTCGATGATCAACGCGAACCGCTTGATCAGGGTCAGCCCCGCCACCTGCATGGTCGGCAGATTGAGCGCGCGCGTCAATGCGAGCTTTTCATCCGACAACACCGGGAATGGCAAATGCAGCCGCGAGGCCATTTCGGTCTGGTAGGTGTTGCTTTGGGTCGACAGCCCGAACATCTGCGCCGCGCCGGCCGCCTTCAGTTCCGCGAACAGGTCGCGGAACGCGCAGGTCTGCGGCGTGCAGCCGCGTGCGCCGGGAATCATGTCCCAGTCGTCGACCAGGCTGATCTTGCCGGGCTCGCCAGTGCGGGGGTAGGCGAACACGACGGTACGTCCCGGCAGCGCCGCCAGCGTCACCGCGGTATCGTCGGTGGCGATCAGGCTCAGCGGCGGGATGGTCATGCCCGCAAGGTGCGCCGCGGCGTCGTCGTCGGCCGGCGCCGGGATCTTGCTCCAATCGACCTCGAGCAGGTTCTTCTGGTTCATCGCTGTTTCCTCGGCCTATCCCCGCGCCCGCATCAGGCGACCCTTCTCCCGGCTCCAGTCGCGCTTTTTCTCGGTCTCACGCTTGTCGTGCAGCTTCTTGCCCTTGGCGATCGCCAGCAACAGCTTGGCCCGCCCGCGCTCATTGAAGTAGAGCTTGAGCGGAATCAGCGTCATGCCCTCGCGGTCGACCGCGCCCATCAGCCGGTTGATCTGCTTCTTGTGCAGCAGCAGCTTGCGCGGCCGTTTCGGCTCGTGATTGAAGCGGTTGGCCTGGAGATATTCCGGGATATTGGCATTGATCAGCCATATCTCGCCGTCCCTGGAATCCGCGTAGGATTCCGCGATCGTGGTCTTGCCGCTGCGGATCGACTTGACCTCGGTGCCGGTCAGCGAAATGCCGGCTTCGATCGTATCTTCGATGGCATAGTTGAAGCGGGCCTTGCGATTTTCGGCGACAACCTTGATCGCGCGCTCATTTTTCTCCGCCACGTCACGCCTTCTTCAGGAGATCGCGGATCTCGGTGAGCAGTTCTTCCTCGCGGGTCGGCTTCGGCGGCGGCGCCGGAGCGGCTTCATCCTTGCGCTTCAGCTGGCTCATCAGACGAACCACCATGAACAAAACGAAGGCGATGATGATGAAATTTAGCGTCAGCGTCAGAAAATTACCCCATGCCAATACCGCGCCCTGTTTTTTCGCATCGGCAAGATTGCCTGCCGTCACCGCTTTCGAGAGGCCGGTGAAATAATTCGAGAAGTCGAGCCCGCCGGTGATCGAGCCGATGATGGGCATGATGACGTCGGCGACCAGCGAGGTCACGATGGCGCCGAACGCGGCGCCGATAATGACGGCAACCGCGAGGTCGACCACGTTGCCTTTCATCGCGAATTCACGGAATTCCTTCAACATCTGCAACCTCTTCCCTTTGGCGCCGAGAACCAGAAGGCTTCCCGCGATGACCCGGCAGTCTAGTTGATCAGACCCGCATGCACCATGGCGTTGCGCACGGCGACCCGCGTCGGCTCGGACACCGGCACCATCGGCAGCCGCAGTTTCTCGTCCATCTTGCCGAGCAGCGACAGCGCGTATTTCACCGGCGCCGGACTGGCCTCGATGAAGAGATTGGTGTGCAGCGGCATCAGCTTGTCGTGCAGCTTGAGCGCGGCGGCGAGATCGCCCTTCTGCCAGGCCAGGTGAAATTCGGAACACAGCCGCGGCGCGACATTGGCGGTAACGGAGATGCAGCCATGACCGCCATGGGCCATGTAACCGAGCACGGTGGCGTCCTCGCCCGACAATTGGTTGAAGTCCTCGCCCATCGCCGCGCGCTGCTGCGAAACCCGCACCATGCTTGCGGTCGCATCCTTGACGCCGGCGATGTTCTTCAGTTCGAACAGCCGCGCCATCGTATCCACACTCATATCGATCACCGAGCGCGGCGGGATGTTGTAAATCATGATCGGGATTCCGATCGCATCGTTGATCGCCTTGAAGTGCTGGTACATGCCTTCCTGCGTCGGCTTGTTATAGTACGGTGTTACCACCAGCACGGCGCTGGCACCGGCCTTTTCGGCATGTTGTGCAAGTTCGATCGCTTCCCTAGTCGAATTGGAGCCGGCGCCGGCAATCACAGGCACCCTCCCCCTGGCTTCGTCGATGCACCATTCGACCACGCGCCGGTGCTCGTCATGGCTGACCGTCGGACTTTCGCCGGTGGTTCCCACCGGCACGAGACCATGCGTACCCTCGGCGATCTGCCAGCTAACCAGCGCGCGAAAGGCGGCCTCGTCGAGCGAGCCGTTCTTGAATGGCGTGACCAGCGCCGTGAAGGAGCCCCGAAAATTCGTCCTGGCTGCCATGAACTCCTCCGAACGCGCGATTGACGGTATTGCCGCTACGAGAATAGTCGATTCATAACGGGTCTGTCGATCAGGCGAAAGGCCCTGATCCGGCCGCGATTTTGCCGCGGAACGGGCGCAGACATCGGCGGTTTCGGCCTGTTTAATATTTTGTCCATATATTCAATCAAGTAGTCCTAGGACACCAGCGCTTGAATGATTCGCCGCGAAGGAACGCTGTGACCCGATCCGCCCACGCAGCCGCCTTGCGTTCCACGGCTTTATCAGCAGCCCTGGCAATTGGCCTCGTGCTGGCGGTGGGATGGCCGGCGCTCGCGACCACCGCCTCGGCCAGGGCAAAAGTTCCGCTGCCAAAGCCGCGGCCGATCGCACGAAGCGTCATTCCGAAGACAACACCCGCCGCAAAGACCCTCGCCAGGACGGCTGCGGCCCCGGCGGCGCCCGGTCGTGTGGCACCGGCAATCGAGCCCGCGACGCGCCAGCATGCAGCCCTGCCACCGCCGCGCCGGCCAGCGCCAGCCGCCGCGGTGGCTGCCACCTCGACGACGTCGCACGCCGACGCCGAGGCGCTGGAGAATGTCATTGAACTCGTGCGCAAGCACAAACCTGCGGACGCGACCGAGGTCGAGGCGGCGATATCGGATCCGGTGGCGCGGAAACTTGCCGAATGGATCATCCTGCGCAGCGACGATAACGGCGCGTCGGTCGAACGCTATCGCGCCTTCATCGCCGCCAATCCAAGCTGGCCTTCGCAGACCTTCCTGCGCCGGCGTCTGGAGGCCGCACTGTGGGATGACCACCGCGACGACGCCACCGTACTGGCCTGGTTCGAAAATGAATCGCCGCTGTCCGCCAAAGGCAAATTCTCGCTGGCGCATGCGCTGATCGGGCGCGGCGACCGCGCCAATGCGGAGCGCCTGGTGCGCGACGCCTGGCGCAACGACGCGATGTCGGAGGAGACCGAAAACGCGGCACTGGAGCAGTTCGGCGCGTTGCTGACGCCGGGCGATCAAAAGGCGAGGATGGATCTTCTGCTCTATGGCAGCGAGCACGAGGCCGCACTGCGCGCCGCCAAACGGATCGGAAGCAGCGAGGTCGCGCTGGCGAAGGCACGGATCGCAGCCTATCGCAAGGCATCCAACACCAGGGCATTGCTCGAGGCCGTGCCGCGTGAGCTGCATAGCGACCCCGGCTACATCTTCAGCAAGATCCAGCTGCTGCGGCGCGAAGAGAAATTTGCCGAGGCCGCGCAGCTGATGCTGAACGCGCCGAGGGATCCGGCCCGTCTGTACAATGTCGATGAATGGTGGATCGAGCGGCGGCTGCTGTCGCGCAAGATGCTCGATATCGGAGAGAACCGCACGGCGTATCTGATCGCGCGCGACGCCGCCCTGCCCGCGCGCGATATCTACAAGACGGAGCAGGAATTCACCGCCGGCTGGATTGCGTTGCGCTTTCTAAGGGATCCGGCGACGGCTGCGCAACATTTTGCGCGCATCGGGGTCGGCAGCGTCAACCCGACCACGCTGGCGCGGGCCGGCTACTGGCAAGGACGGGCGGCCGAGGCCGCCGGCCGCATCCAGCAGGCGCGCGCCGCCTACAGCGCGGCGGCGGTACAATCGACCAGCTACTACGGCCAATTAGCCCGCGCCAAGCTCGGCCTGCCCCAGATCGAGCTGAACGGCGCGCCGGCCGCGCGCGGACGCGGCATCGAACGGCTGGAAATCGTCCGCGCGGTGCAATTGCTGTACGCGCTGGACGAACGCGAAATCGCGGTCCCGATCTTCGCCGACATGGGCGACAATGGCGATCCCGACGCCCTGGTTGGGCTTGGCGAGCTGGCCTCGCGCAACGGCGATGCGCGCGGAATGCTGCTGCTTGGCAAGGCCGCGCTCAACCGCGGCCTGCCGTTCGATTTCTACGCCTACCCGGTGAACGGGATTCCGCCGTTCAAGTCGATCGGACCCGATATTGAACAGAGCGTCGTTTTTGCGATCGCCCGGCAGGAAAGCGCCTTCAATCCGGCCGTGGTCTCGCCGGCACAAGCCTACGGCTTGATGCAAGTGACGCCGGACGCGGGCCGTTATGTCTGCAAGAAATATGGCGTGGGCTTCGATCTCGGCCGGATGAAGACCGATCCGGTCTATAATGCGGCGCTGGGCGCGGCCGAGCTCGGCGGCCTGCTTGAGGATTACCACGGCTCCTACATCATGGCCTTTGCGGCCTACAATGCCGGCCGCGGCAGCGTAAAAAAGTGGATCGAACGGTACGGCGACCCGCGCGATCCCAAGGTCGACGCGGTCGACTGGGTCGAACAGATTCCATTCTCCGAGACCCGCAACTATGTGCAGCGGATCATGGAGAACTTGCAGGTCTATCGGGCGCGATTTGGTGGCGGAACGCGGCTTCAGATCGAGGCCGACCTGCACCGCGGCGCCAGCGTCGAATAGTCTTCTCGACGCCATCACCGTTCCGCCCCGGCCATCACCCTGTTCCAGCCGTAAAATTGCCGATGACTTGGCGGCAAAATCGGCCGACAATGGCTTTCGATTTCCGAGC